>CACKRX010000001.1 GCA_902602575.1 uncultured Pelagibacteraceae bacterium
ATAATCTAGTAATTCAGTTTTTTTGTCTACATCATATGCAATAGCATTAAACCATTTTCCAGAAACAGAAGCTTTTGATCCGTGAGTAAGGTGACCACCAGAATTTAAACTCATTCCCATTATAGTGTCGCCAGGTTTTAATAATGCTAAGAAGACTGCACCATTAGCTTGAGCTCCAGAATGAGGTTGACTGTTAGCAAATTTACAATTAAATAATTTTTTTAATCTTTCGTTAGCTAGGTTTTCAGCTACATCAACGTGATCACAACCGTTATAATATCTTTTTCCAGGATAACCTTCAGCATACTTATTTGTTAATACAGATCCTTGAGCCTCTAGAAGAGCATTAGAAACAATATTTTCAGACGCAATTAATTCTATATGCTGTTGTTGTCTCGCTAATTCATCATTAATAGCTTTATATATTTCTGGGTCAGTATCAGACAAGTTTTTTTCAAAAAAGTTTTGATACTCTATATTTGTGTATTTACCTTCACTAGACATAATTTATTTTATTTTTTTTACCCTTCTCAAGTGTCTACCACTTTCGAATCTAGTTTTCAAAAAAATATTAACACAATTTAAAGCTAATTTTGCGCTAATAAGTCTCGATCCTAAAGCAATTATGTTGGCATCATTATGTAACCTCGATAATTTGGTATTTTTAATGTTATAACACAATGCAGCTCTAATATTCTTTACTTTATTTGCTGACATTGACATTCCAACGCCAGAGCCGCAAACTAATATGCCACGATTGTTTTTATTTCTTGCAACGGCCTTTGCTAATTTTTTTGCAAAATCTGGATAATCTACAGAATTATCATTGCTTGGCCCTAAGTCGAAGATTTTTAATTTTTTCTTTTTTAAAAAAGATTTTATTTTTTCTTTAAGTTTAAATCCAGCGTGATCTGAAGATATATAAATTTTATTCAAATTAATTAAATTTGTAATCAAGTACACAAGCAACTAGATGAATTCTATTTTCTTCACCCCCATTAAATGCATTGTGATACTTTCTATTATTTGTAATCCAAACTGATCCATCAGCAGGCATATGCTTAGCTACATTATCAATTACCATTATACATCCTGGGTTTGTAATAATTGGAATGTGTAGTCTAGGCTCTGGATCACGATGCCAACTTAAAGTAGATCTTGGTTCCTTCAATAATAATCTTACTCTACCTAATTTATATTTCTTTGATAATTCTTCGTAAACTGTTTTAAAATAAGTATCTTTATATTCATCTATGAACTGTGTGTACTTACCTTCGTCAATCATTTTATCCCTTGAAACTTCTTTTCCATCACTGCTTGGTTTTGTCCAAAATACTCCACGAACATTATTTCCTTTAATAGATTCAGGATCACCAGGTATTTGATTTAATGAAATTCCTGCAAAGTGAGGTATTCCAAGACTTGTGTCAAAACCTTTCATGTTTAAAACTCTTGTGCAGGCTTCACGAAGTTTAGCAATATCAAATTTGATATCTTGTATTTGAAAATCGTTAAATGATAGAGACATTTTATAACTTTTTTATTAATAGCTTATAAACTAATTTTATATATATTACTATTGTCGCATTAAAAAACATTGAGAATGATTATCACTGGTAAATACCCCAAATTAAGAATGAGAAGATCAAGGAAAACTGATTGGATGAGAAGATTAGTTAGAGAGAACTCTCTTTCAAGTAATGATTTTATATTACCAATTTTCGTAACAGATGGAAAAAATAAAAAGATTCCAATAAAAACTATGCCTGAAGTTTACAGATATAGTGAAGATAAACTTAGTCAAATTGTTGATAGAGCTCTAAAACTAAAAATTCCGATGGTAGCAATTTTCCCTCAAACCAATAGCGGTTTAAAAGACTCTTACGGTAACGAAGCTTTAAATGAAAACAACTTAGTCTGTAAGGCTATTAGAAAAATTAAAGATAGATATAAAAATGAAATTGGTATAATGACAGATGTTGCTTTAGATCCTTACACCTCACACGGACACGACGGAATTTTGAGAGATAAAAAAATTCTTAATGATGAAACGATTGAAATATTAATTCAACAATCACTGTTACAAGCTCAAATGGGTAGTGACGTTATTGCCCCATCAGATATGATGGATGGACGTATTGGTGAGATAAGACAAGAACTCGATAATAATTCTCTTGAAGACATAAAAATATTATCTTACGCAGTAAAATACGCATCTTCCTTTTACGGTCCTTTTAGAGATGCAGTCGGATCAAAAAAATCTTTAAAAGGTGACAAAAAAACATATCAGATGGACTTCAGTAATTCCGAAGAAGCTTTAAGAGAAGTGGCATTAGATATTAAAGAAGGAGCAGATCTTGTAATGGTGAAACCCGGTCTTCCCTACCTAGATATAATAAAAAAAGTGAAAGAAAATTTCAAAATACCAGTTTTGGCTTATCAGGTTTCAGGTGAATATAGCTTGTTGATGAACGGTATTAATAAGGGATTAATAAATGAAAACTCCATTTATGAAACACTTATGTCATTTAAAAGAGCTGGTGCTAATGCAATTATTTCATATTTTGCAGATAGAATAGATAAAATAATTAAAAATTAAGATTTAAAATCGTCTATAAATTTTTTTCTTTGATAAGGAAAATTAATACTGTTAGGTAAAAAAAGATTTGTTTGTAAATATTCACTGATTAGATTCAATCCATCTATAATATCTTGATTATTTACATTGTCTTCTTCCGTGGAAATAAGAAAGTCAGGTACCTTAATTCGTTTTAAGTTGGTGTTAATATAAAATTCATCTTTTCCATTGTTTTCTTTTTTTGCATATTTTTTTATATCCAAGTCAAAACCAATTAATCTTAAAAAATCAAGTTCCCAAAAGATATAACTAACATACCAATTATCCTCTTTTAGAATTGAAAACAACTTATGAACCAACTCATAGATTGATATATTCTCTTGATTTTCTACGGTTAGTAATTTTACTAAATTTAATGCTGCATTAATGCAATACATAGATCTTTTTTGAGAAAAAAAAATTGGAGTATTTACTTTTAGTATTTCAACTTTAAAATAACCAAAACTGTCATTACTTTTTGAGTTATAATTTAGATGAAGCTCATTACCGATTTGTAAATAATTTTTAATTTTTTTCGAGGACGCACCAAAAATAATTCCAGAACATTTTCCATGATTTTTAGTATAAAAATTAACAATAATAGAATTTTCTTGAAATTTATTCTTTGATAATAAAATACCTTTGTCTGTCCAGTTCATTTTTTAAAAGTATCCAATAATTTTAAAGCAGCTTTTTGTTCAGCCTCCTTCTTAGAATTACCAAATCCCAAATATTTTTTTGAATCTTTTATCTTTACTGAAACTTTTATAACAGGTTTATGTCTTGGCCCCTTATTTTCTATAACTTTATATATTGGAAGAGTTTTATGTAATTTAAGAGAATATTCTTGAAGCATTGTTTTTGGATCTCGGTAAATTGTCAGTTTTTTGTTTAAAAATCCCTTCCAATAATTTAAAATGAATTTTTCGGTTACTTCTAGTCCTTGATCTAGATACAAAGCACCTACAATAGACTCAACAGTATCTGCTAAAATCTTATTCTCTATTTTCGAATTATCTTTATTATCGCCTACTAAAACATAATCTTTTAAAGATAAAAAATTGGAAATTTCTACACATCTTTTCTTATTTACTAAAGATGCTAACTTTTTATCTAGATCACCCTCTTTATCATTTGGAAATAATTTATATAAATTTTTTGATATAACTAATCCTAAAACTCTATCCCCTAAAAATTCTAGTTTTTCATTGTTATTTAACGGGTTATTGCTTTTATGTGTCAGGCTTTGAAGTAAAAGATTTTGATTTTTAAATTTAATACCTATAATTTTTTCAAAAGAACTTATATTTTTTTTCATTATTTTATTTTTTTAAATAGTCTGTCTAATCTAAAACTTTTATACCATTTCCAAAACTCAATAAATCTTCCTATTTTTTTGTCTGTTGAAAAAAAGATAAATCTGGCTTTACCGACTATATTATCGCGGTGTACATAACCAACGCTTGTTAAAAAACGACTATCCTTTGAACAATCTCTATTATCTCCTAAAAAAAAATAATGATTATCAGGTACAACAAATTCATCTGAGTTTTGATAAGATCCAAAATTATTATAGGCAGTAAGATATTTATTATTTTCTATTTTTTCTTCAAAAAGATTTGTTTTTAAAACTTCACCACCGCAATATATTTCTATTTTTGATTTTACTTTTGATTTAAGAATTTCGGCATCGTTTAGATATAGGTTACCGTCTATAAATTGAATCTTATCTCCAGGTCTACCTATAAGCCTTTTAATATAATCAGTTCTATTATCAGAAGGGGTCTTAAACACAATAATATCCCCTCTTTCTGGCTCATTAAAAAAAATACGATTTTTGATGGGTCCTAAACTAAATGGAAATGAATGCTTACTATATCCATAAGTATATTTAGTTACAAAAATCCTGTCTCCAACAAGCAGAGTAGGCTCCATTGATGATGATGGAATATAAAAAGGTTGAATTAATAAAGACCTAATTATTATAGCAATTACTAAAGCATAAAAAATAGTTTTAATATTGTCTATAATTTTTTGTTTCATTTAATCTTTTGAGTTATAACGTATGCAACTGAATATTCTCTTTCATCTGATAATGACAGAAAAATTTTAATTTTTTTCAAATTAAGTTTTTTTTTTAATATATCTTTTAAGTTATTACTTAAAGTAAGGTAAGGTTTACCACTTTTTTTTTTTGAAATATTTATATCTTTAAAATTGATATTATAAGTAAAACCAGTACCAAGAGATTTTACAAAAGCTTCCTTAGCAGCGAATCTTTTTGAAAAAAACAAAACTTTCTGTTTAGTTTTTTTTGAGCTTTTTATTTCACTAATTGTGAATATTCTATTTATGAATTTTTTGTTTTTAATAAGTTTTTTTATTCGACTATTTTTAACAATGTCTGTCCCTATACCAAAAATATTCAAAGTCATTTTACAATTTTTTTGAATTTTTTTATAATATTAGGCATACCAGACTCTAAACTTTCCCCTATGATAAAGTGACCAATATTAAATTCCTTTATGTAAGAGATTTTTCTTAAAATTTTTGTTGTTTTGTAATCTAAGCCGTGTCCTGCGTGTACTTCAATGCCATGTTCAAATGCTAACTTACTTGCCTCTTTAATTCGCTTTAGTTCCTTTGAAAATTTTGCACCTTTTTTAACTAAAATTGATATTTTTCCTGTGTGTAGTTCAACACATTTTGTTCCTATCTTTTTTGATATTTCGATATTTTGATTTGAAGGATCTATAAATAAACTTGTTCTGATTTTCGCTTTATTAAGTCTGGATATTATTTTTTTCAAATTCTTAAAATTTTTTTTTAAATTTATTCCTCCTTCTGTAGTAATTTCTTTTCTTTTTTCCGGTACTATACAAACATAATTTGGCATATTTTTAAGAGCAATTTTTAACATTTTATTATTACATGCCATTTCTAAGTTTAACTTAAATCTTTTTTTACAAAGTTTTTTTAAATCTGAATCTTTAATATGTCTTCTGTCTTCTCTTAAATGAACTGTAATAGAGTTTGCTCCTGAATTAATTGCAATATTTGCAAATTTTAAAATATTCGGATGATTTTCTCCCCTGGCATTTCTTAAAGTAGCTACATGATCTATGTTAACACCGAGTTTAGACATTATTTTAAATATCTACTTCCTGGTTTTGTAATTTGGATATTCTTTAAATTAGTTGGTAATTTATTTTTCTTATAAACAGGAATATCTAGTTTTACTTGAGATATAATTTTTTTAGACATTTTTAATTTATTAGATCTGTCTATTAGGCAAGCAATTCCAACAAACTTTCCACCAAATTTTTTAATTAATCTTACACACTCCAAAGAAGATTTTCCCGTAGTAATTACGTCTTCAACGATTAATATTTTGGCTTTTTTTTTGATATTAAACCCTCTTCTAAGTTTAAATTTTTTATCTACCCTTTCACAAAAAATAGTCTCTTTTTTTAAAAGTCTTCCTATCTCATAACCAATAATAACGCCTCCCATTGCTGGAGACAGAATGATATCAAAACTTTTAATATTTCGTTTTATTTTATTTGCCAAAGAACTTATAAATTTTTTAGCTTGATTTGGCTTACTCAAAAGCTTAGCGCACTGAACATATTGTGGAGAATGTAGACCAGATGAAAGTACGAAGTGTCCCTCTAAGAGAGCATCAGTTTTTTTTAAAACCGCCAAAGAATTTTTTAAAGAAAGCATATTTTTTGTTTTTGTGTCTAATAATTTTAAATTTATACTCTCTTTGTTTTAACTCACTTATTAATTTTGTAAAGTTTTTGAGATCAGAAATAATAAGATTAAATCTAAAATTAATAGAGGTTTTAGTTTTTTCTACCATTTCAACACTAGAAATATTTACATGATTTTCTCCAATCATAGTAGTCACTGTTCCAAGAACACCTGGTTTATCAGGTAACGAGATCCAAAGTGTAGTATTATATCTTTTATCAATTGGTTTAGAATTTTCTCTATATTGCCAATATCTCCGTATTGCAGCTCTTGCTTTACCTGTTTTTGTAGAGCTCAACCAATGTAAGGATGGTGACTCTTTCTTTGATGTTATTATCTTAACTACATCACCATTTCTAAGAATACTCTGTAAATGACTGTCCTTACCATTTATTTCTGATCCAATGGCAGTATCTCCAATTTGTGTATGTACAGCATACGCAAAATCTATGGGAGTAGCATCTTTTGGAAGTTTAATTACAGATCCCTTTGGAGTGAAGCAAAATACATTTTCTTGAAACATTTGAAGTCTAGTATATTCATAAAAATCCTCAGGATTTTCGTTTCTCTCAATAATTTCAACTAAGTCTTTCAACCAATCGTATTCTTTCCAAGTTAAAGAATTAAATTTTTCAGAAGATTTATATTTCCAGTGAGAAGCAATGCCTCTTTGGGCGTATTCATGCATCTGCATTGTTCTTAACTGAATTTCAATGGGTCTTTTGTTAGGTCCAATTATAGCGGTATGTAGTGATTGGTATTTGTTTATTTTAGGAGATGAAATATAGTCTTTAAATCTTCCCGGTATACAATTCCACTTTTTATGAAACACACCCAAAGTCTTATAACAATCAGACACATCGTCAACAATCACTCTAAATCCAATTATATCTGTGATTTGCTCTAGTGATGTCCTTTTTTTTTGAATTTTTCTCCAAATAGAAAAAGGTGTTTTCTCTCTACCAAATATTTTAACATTTAATCCTTCAGTTTTTAAAATTTTTTGAAACTCCTCAGAGATCATATTAAAATTTGAAATATTATTTTCTTTTATTTCATCCAGTCTTTTCTTAACAAGAGATCTTGCTTCAGGGTTTAAAATTTCAAAAGAAAGATCTTCCAACTCATCTCTAATTCTATTCATTCCCATTCTGTCAGCTAAAGGAGCATATATTTCCATTGTTTCTTTGGCTTTTCTAATTTGTTTTTCTTTAAGTTTTACAAACTTAATTGTTCTCATGTTGTGAAGTCTGTCAGCTAACTTTACGAGAAGAACTCTAATATCTTTTGATGTTGCTATGATTAATTTTCTAAAATTCTCTGCTTTTGAATCTTGTGCTGCTTGATTTTCAAATGCAGAAATTTTTGTTACTCCTTCTACTAAATCAGCAACTTCTTGACCAAATTCTTCCTTGATAGTTTTATAAGTAGCTCTAGTATCCTCAATCGTATCGTGTAATAATCCAGTTGCAATAGTTGCACTATCAAGTTTTAAATCTGAAAGAATATTGGCTACAGCTATTGGGTGTATGATATATGGCACACCTTCATCCCTTTTTTGTTTCTTGTGAGCCTCAAGAGCAAAATTGTAAGCTTTAGTTAAAGTAGTTGGGTTTAAAAACTTATTATATTCTCTTACCTTATTTATTAATTCTTCAGATTTAAGCATAATTAATTATACCATTAGTTTGATAAATCCTTATATCAGTAATTGATTTGGAGCTTAATTTTTTTATTAAAATATCTATTTTTTGCTTACTTTTTGGATGTATCCAGTTTTTTTTTATTTCATATAATGGAATTAAAGTAAAATTTCTCTCATGCATTCTTGGATGTGGAGTAATAATTTTTTTTCCATTATGTACGATATTTTTACAAGAATTGTTGAAATCAATAATATCAATATCACAAGTTCGTGGTGCATTTTTAATATTTTTTTTTCTCCCTAATAAAATCTCTATTCTTTTAATTTTTTCAAACAAATCGATTATTGTTAACTTTGTTTTACATTCAATAATCGAATTTAAAAATTTGGGATTTGATTTATCTGGCCACGACGGCGTTTCATAAAGTTTTGAAATTTTAAGAAAGTAACAAAAATGAGATAAATAAAACTTTGTTTTCTCAATGTTATCAACCCTATTTCCTAAGTTTGAGCCTAATGCCAGTATAATTTTATTATGATGATTTTCTGAAATATCTTGCTTTATCACGGTTCCAGTCCCTTGTTTTTTTTGTTTGTCTTTTGTCAAATCTTTTTTTACCTTTTGCGACGGCAATCTCCAACTTTGCTCTCCCTTTTTTAAAATACATTTTAAGAGGAATAAGTGACAATCCATCTCTATTAACTTTACCAATTAATTTTTTTATCTCTCTTTTATTTAACAACAGCTTTCTCTCTTCTCTAGGATTATGGTTAGTAAAACTTGCCTCTTTATAAATTGGTATGTGTGAATTTACTAAAAAAAACTCACCATCTTTTTCAATAGCATAAGACTCTGCTATATTTACTTTTCCTGCTCTTACAGACTTAATCTCAGATCCTTTTAATACAATTCCTGCCTCTAAAATTTCTTGGAAAAAAAAATCAAAGGATGCTTTTCTATTTAAACAAATTATTTTGTGTCCAGGTTCTTTTTTTACCATGCTACAATAATTTTGCAGACAATAATGCTTCTTTTACTTTTTCCTTAGTAGATTCTTGTATTTTAACTAATGGCAGTCTAACATCATCACTGCATAGACCTAAAAGTTTAGCTGCATATTTTGCAGGTGCTGGATTGCTTTCTATAAATAGAGCTTTATGAAGTGGTTGAAGCAAAGCATTAATTCTTTCAGCCTCTTTAATTTCATTATCAGAATTTGATTTTGAAAATTTTTGAAAATCTGAACATAACTTTGGTGCTATATTTGCTGTAACTGAAATTATACCAACCCCTCCTCTTTTATTAAATTCAAAAGCAAGACCATCTTCACCAGTTAGCTGAATAAAATCAGGGCCCAATTTTTTTAAAGTTTGATCAAGTCTATTTAGGTCTCCTGTCGCATCTTTTACACCTGCGATATTCTTAAGTTCATAAAGTCTTGCCATTGTATCAACTGACATATCAATAACGCAACGACTTGGAATATTATAAATAATAATTGGCAAGCTTGTATTATCATTAATTGATTTATAGTGTTGATATAAACCCTCTTGTGTTGGTTTGTTGTAATATGGAGTAACTACAAGTACGCCATCTGCTCCTGCCTTTTCTGCGTGCTTTGTTAGGGCTACAGCTTCAGTTGTAGAATTTGATCCAGTGCCTGCAATTACCGGAATTTTGCCTTTTGCTTCTTTAATACAAAGCTCAATGACTTTTTCATGCTCTTCATGGCTCAATGTGGGCGATTCACCAGTTGTTCCTGCAGGAACTAAACCATTTGTTCCATTTTCAATATGAAAATTAATTAGTTTGATATAACAATCTTCGTCTAATTTATTATTCTTAAACGGAGTTAATAACGCAACATTTGATCCTTTAAACATATAACTTTATAACATAGATTATCGATTCATTTACAAAAATATGATCTTTTTTAAAATATTTATCAAATTTATTTTAATCTTTCTGTTAATTTTAGGCTCATATTCATTTTCAAGTGAGTTAATTATTCCACCAAAAAAACCAACATTATCTGATGAGGTTAAAAAAAAGATTATATCAAAAAAGAATATTATACCTCCAATAAAACCTACAGTTAAAAAAGAGAATGAAGTTCAAGAAGAAAAAAAAGAAAAAGTTGAAAAAGCGGAAACCGATAAGGATTTTCAAAATATAGGGATTTTGCTACCTAAAAAGAAACCAACAATAATTGTTAAAAAGACAGAGCCAAAAAAGGAGAAAGTTAAAAAATCAAAATACTATAGTAAAAAAGACGTAAAAATAGCTCAACAATCTTTAGATTTAATTAAGAGAAAAAAGTGGCAAAGTGCAATCAAAAATGCTTCTCGTGCAAAAGATAAGTCAATTTATGATTTCACAATGTGGAGATACCTATTAGAAAGAAACAATAATGCAAATTATTCTGACTATAGTTCATTTTTAAAAAGAAATGAAACTTATCCTCGTCGTGGTAGAATTGAATATCTATCTGAGAAGAAATTATCAGTTAAAAAAATTGGTCACAAAAAAATAATAGATTTATTCGAGGATAAAAAACCATTAAGTGGATACGGAGAGATAGTTTTGGGGGAAAGCTTATTACAAGATGGGCAAAATGTAGACGGTATAAAGTTGATAAAAAAGGGATGGATTACTGCCGATTTATCTAAAGCAGAACTTAGACCTACATACAAACGAATAAAAAAATATTTATCATCAGAAGACCATATTAGAAGGGCTGATTACCTAGCTTGGGAAAATAAATATTGGGATTTAAAAAGAATGTTAAGATATTTACCAAAAGATTATCAGCTTCTTTATACTGCGAGGCAATTGCTAATGAGTAAGTCATATGGTGTAGACAATGCAATTTCAAAAGTACCAGAGAGTTTCAGAAATGACCCTGGTCTTAACTATGACAGATTAAAATGGAGAAGAAAAAGAGGTCGAGTTGATAGCTCTTTAGAAATTTTGTTAAACATCAAAAATACTAAGAGTTATATGGTAAGACCGGACAAATGGTGGGTGGAAAGGTCAATAATTGGCAGATCATTAATTTATAAAAAGAAATATCAAACAGCCTATAAAATTGTTAATAATCACTCGTTAGAAGAAGGGACCCCAGAATTCGCAGAAGCAGAGTGGTTTAGTGGATGGATCGCTTTAAGCTTCTTAAACGATCCTATTTTAGCAAGAGAACATTTTAAATCTTTTTATCAAAATGTTGGTTATCCAATTAGTTTATCTAGAGGAGCTTTTTGGTTAGGAAGAACATATGAAAAACTTGGTGACCCAGTAACAGCTGACAAATATTATGGTGAGGCATCAAAATTCCCAACTACATACTATGGACAACTTGCTCACATGAAAATAAAACCTGATGAAACATTTTCTTTAAATGACACCATGAATCCAAATGAAAAGTACAAAAAAGAATTTAAAAATAATAAATTATATAAACTTGTTTATTTACTTTATGAAATTGAAAAAGATAAGTATACGAAACATATTTTACGTCATTTAGCGCATGATAATATAGAACAAGGTAGTGAAGTATTAGCAGCAGAACTGGCAACTGAAATTTCAAGATATGATTTTGCAATTCAAATATCTAAATTAGCGTCCTATGAAAAAAGATTTCACAATCAATTCAACTATCCTGTCATCAGTACACCAACTATGGTTGGAGGAAGAAAAATTCCTAACCCTGCGTTAATACTTGCTGTTATAAGACAAGAAAGTGAATTTGATAGCAAAGCAAATAGTTACGCTGGTGCTAGAGGCATGATGCAGCTAATGACTTACACAGCTAAGCTTGTTGCAAAGCAAGCAAAGTTACCTTACTCAAAATCAAGATTAACTTCAGATCCTGAGTATAATATTAATTTAGGGTCACATTATTTGGCGGGACTAATTCTAGAATATGATGGAGCCTACCCTTTTGCTATTGCAGCATATAACGCAGGTCCAAAAAGAGTGAGATATTGGAAAAAAATAAATAAAAATCCTCAAAAAGATCAAGTCGACTATGTAGATTGGATTGAGCTTATTAAATTTAAAGAAACAAGGAATTATGTTCAAAGAGTTCTAGAAAATTATAACGTTTATCGATACGTGTTAGAACAAAAGCCTATCAAAATGAAAGATTTTTTTGCTAATTACCCACTATACTAATATTTGAAAAATGGCGGAAGGAGAGGGATTCGAACCCTCGGTACACCTTTTCAAGCGTACGGCGGTTTAGCAAACCGCTGGTTTAAACCAGCTCACCCATCCTTCCTTATAGACTGTGTAACTTGAAATCATTGAATATTCAATATTTATCAAGTATTTTCTCAAAAAATGAAAAATAAATATTCAATATTTTCTTTAATAAAGAATGCTTTTAGTAACCATGAAAATTGGCAAAGAGCATGGAGAGATCCTGAGCCTAAAAAGGAGTATGATGCTGTAATTGTTGGTGGCGGAGGTCACGGTTTAGCAACTGCATATTATTTAGCAAAAAAACATAATTTAAAAAATATTGCCGTTGTTGAAAAAGGTTGGATTGGTGGAGGTAACACTGGAAGAAATACTACAATAATAAGGTCAAATTATTTATGGGATGCTAGCGCAGGTTTATACGATCATGCATTAAAAATTTGGGAAGGTTTGTCTCAAGAACTTAATTACAATGTAATGTTCAGTCAAAGAGGTGTAATGAACCTGGCTCATAATTTACAAGATGTAAGAGATTTAAAAAGAAGAACACACGCAAATAGATTAAATGGTATTGATGCTGTTTGGTTGGAAACAGATGAGGTAAAAAAGTTTTGTCCAATTATAAATACCTCCCAAGATATTAGGTATCCAGTATTGGGTGGTACATTACAAAAAAGAGCTGGCACAGCAAGACACGATGCCGTTGCTTGGGGTTATGCGAGAGGTGCTGATGAAATGGGTGTTGATATTATTCAAAATTGTGAAGTAAAAGGGATTAAAAGAATTGGTGACACAGTTGAAGGTTTGGAAACAACAAAAGGTTTTATTAAAACTAAAAAAATTGGAGTTGTAGCTGCAGGTCATTCAAGTGTTATAGCTAATATGGCGGGACTTAAGTTACCTCTTGAAAGTAAACCCTTGCAAGCACTTGTATCTGAGCCAGTAAAACCAATAATTGACACTGTTGTAATGTCTAATGCTGTTCATGCTTATGTAAGTCAATCAGATAAAGGTGAATTAGTCATTGGTGCAGGAACAGACTCTTATGTTTCTTACACTCAAAAAGGTAGTTTCAATATTGTAGAAGATACACTTAAAGCTATTTTAGAATTATATCCAATTTTTAGTAGAATGAAGATGTTAAGGCAATGGGGTGGAATTGTTGATATATGTCCAGATGCAAGCCCGATAATTAGTAAAACATCTATCAAAGGACTTTATTTTAATTGTGGTTGGGGAACGGGTGGATTTAAAGCAACACCTGGTTCCGGTGATTTATTTGCTCACACAATTGCTAATGATGAACCTCATAAATTAAATGCTGCATTTAACATTAATAGATTTGTAAGTGGTGATCTAGTTGATGAACATGGAGCAGCAGCTGTTGCCCACTAATGTTTTTAATTAATTGTCCATATTGCGGTGAAAGAGATCAATCAGAATTTGTTTCTGGTGGTGAAGCTCACATAGCAAGACCCAAACAGCCAACTGAATTAAATGATGATCAATGGGCAGAATTTTTGTTCATGAGAAAAAATATTAAAGGTGTTCAATTTGAAAGATGGAACCATGTTCATGGATGTAGAAAATGGTTTAATGTAGCTCGTGACACCTCAAATGATAAAATAGAAAAAATATATAAAATGGGTGAACAACCCCCGAAATTATAATGTCCAAAAATCTAAGAATAAATAATAAACAATTTGTAGATGAAACTAGAAAATTATCTTTTATATTTAATGGAAAAAAATTATATGGCTATAAAGGTGACTCACTAGCATCTGCCCTACTATCAAATGATATTCATCTTGTAGGAAGAAGTTTTAAATACCACAGACCAAGAGGAATAATGACTTCTGGCTCTGAGGAACCAAATGCAATTCTTCAAATAGGAAATGATGATGCTTTAACAGAGCCTAACGTAAGAGCTACCGAAATTGAATTATATAATGGTTTAGTTTGCAATAGTCAAAATTGCTGGCCAAGTGTAAAATTTGACATAGGTGGGATAAATAATTTTTTATCACCCCTGCTTCCTGCGGGTTTTTATTATAAAACATTTATGTGGCCCGCAAGTTTTTGGGAGAAATACGAATACTTTATTCGTAAGTCTGCTGGTTTAGGAAAATCCCCAATAAAACAAGATCCAGATATGTACGATCATAGATATTTGCATTGTGATATCTTGATAGTTGGAGGTGGTGTTTCTGGCTTAATAGCGGCTAAAATAGCTTCTGATGATAATAAAAAAGTTTTATTATTAGAAGATAAGGAGTTGCTAGGAGGTTCATTAATTTATGATGACAGTGATATTTCTAAGATCGATAATCAAAAAAGCAGTGAATGGTTAAGAAAATTCATTGATAATATTAAAAAGGATAAAAATATTATTATCAAAACTAGAACAAGTCTTGCTGCTTATCATAATTATAACTTTTTACTAGCAAGGCAAAATTTAACTGATCATTTAAGTGTTAATGAACGAAATAATAAAATCAGACAAAGGCTTTACAAAATTAGAGCTAAAAAAGTAATTATCTCCACTGGCGCTATAGAAAGGCCTCAAGTTTTTCATAATAACGATAGACCCGGTATAATGTTGGCATCTGCTGTAAAAAAATACATAGACTATTATGGTGTCAGATGTGGTTTGGAAAATGTAATATTCACCAATAATGACAGTGCCTATGAAACAGCTTTATCTTTACATAAATCAGGGACAAAATTAAATGCAATTATAGACATTAGAGATAATTCATCTTCAGAAATAGTAAATCAAGTTAAAAATCTAGGAATACAAATTTATTGGAACCATACCATAGTAGACACTAAAGGTTATAAAAGAATTAATAAAGTAACAGTAATGAGGTTAAATGATAAAGGCAATGATGTTATCGGAAAAAAGATTGAATTAAACTGTGATTGCTTAGCAATTTCTGGCGGCTGGACCCCGATGGTTCATTTATTTACTCAATCAGGTGGTAAACTTAAGTTTGATAACAAAGATAATATTTTTGTTCCAGATAAAACAAATTTAGATCAATTAAGCATTGGCTCTGCTAAAGGAGATTTTGAATTAGATGATGTTTTAAAAAATTCAATCAAGTATACAAAAAAATTTTTAAATATCGAAAATTCTAATTTTGATAAAATTGATGTTAAATGTTCTAAAGAGAAAGAGAAAAAAAATATATGGTTGCTTCCATCAGATAGGCCATTAAGTAAAACAAAACCATTTTTAGATTATCAAAATGATAGTACCGCAAAAGATATAAAATTAGCTTTACGAGAAGGTTTTAAATCAATTGAGCATGTAAAAAGATATACAACAACTGGAATGGGTACAGATCAAGGTAAACTTGCTAATATGCATGCCTTGGGTATAGTTGCAGATACAACTAACACTAATATGGGTGATCTAGGAACAACAACGTTCAGACCTCCATATACACCACTCACTTTTGGAACCATAGTAGGTAGAAATGTTGGGCAATTTTTTGATATTTTTAGAAAAACACCTATGCATGAGTGGCACGTTGATAATAATGTAAAGTTTGAAAATGTCGGACAATGGAAACGAGCTTGGTACTATCCAAAAGATGGTGAAACAATGCATGATGCCGTACAAAGAGAAAGTAAAGCTGCAAGAGAGTCTAGTGGAATATTAGATGCTTCGACACTCGGAAAAATCGATATTCAAGGTACAGATGCAAATGAGTTTCTTAATAGGGTTTACACAAATGCTTGGTCAAAGTTACAAATCGGAAAATGTAGATATGGTTTGATGCTTAATGAAGATGGCATGGTTTACGATGATGGAGTAACAACAAGACTTGGTGAAAATCACTATTTGATGACAACAACAACTGGTGGTGCAGCAAATGTAATGTCCAAACTTGAGGATTATTTGCAAACTGAATGGCCAGAATTAGATGTATTTCTCACTTCAGTTACGGATCATTATGCTACAGCAAGTGTATGCGGTCCAAATGCAAAAAAAATTATTAATAAAATTTTTAAAGATTTAGATTTATCTGATGAAAGTTTCCCACATATGTCATTTAAAGAGGTAAAGCTTGGTGACATTAATTGTAGAGTTATGCGTATAAGTTTTACAGGTGAACTAAGTTATGAAATTAATGTTGAAGCATCATACGGTAAGCACATTTGGGAAAAATGTATTGAGGCTGGAAAAGAATTTAACATTACTCCTTATGGAACTGAGACTATGCACCTTTTAAGAGCTGAAAAAGGATTTATAATTGTTGGTCAAGATACTGATGGAACGATGACTCCAGTAGATCTTCAAATGGACTGGATAATTAGTAAAAAAAAATACGACTTTATTGGTAAACGATCTCTATACAGAAGCGATACTATTAGAGAAGATAGAAAACAATTAGTCGGACTTTTAACTGATGACCCTAATGAAATTTTAGAGGAAGGTGCTCAAATAGTTAAAGACGAAAATAAAAAACCTATCGATATGCTTGGACATGTAACTTCAAGTTATTTCAGTCCAACTTTAAAAAAATCTATTGCTTTAGCAGTTTTAAAAGAAGGTAAACAACTTAAAGGACAAAAACTCTTGGTTCCAATGATAGATAAAACAATTAAAGTAACTGTATCAGATACAATCTTCTTAGATAAAGAAAATGAGAGAATAAATGGATAACATTAATACAGCTATCAAAGACAAAAGAGAATATTCAGACTTAAATTTGAAAGAGATAGAACCAATTACTAAAATAAACCTAAGAGGAAAAAAAAGAGAGTTCTTTGCAAAAGTTGGTCAAATACTCTCTGTTATTTTGCCAACAGAAAGTAATACTTCTACAAGTAACCAAGAGTTAAGCGCTTTATGGCTAAGTCCAGATGAATGGATGATTTATACAAATAATAAGAATAAAGAAATTTTTGATAGAGTTTTTAAAGAAATTTCATCACTTAACTACGGAGCTGTTACAAATATAAGTGACCAATGGGTGTGTATTAATATTTCTGGGGATAAATTATACGAATTGCTCTCAATGAGTTGTCCATTTGATTTCTCAAAATTCCAAGACACTAAAGGATCTACAACCCAAACTATAATTAATCATATTGATGTAATCATTCATAATTTGGGTGATAACAATATAAATTTATTTGTTAGACGATCGTTTTCTAACCATTTATGGGATTGGCTTAATGATGGGGCTAATCTATTATAAAATTTAACTGCGTCAAGGTTAGCATAGAAAAATATCATAAATTACCTTATTAAATTCTCATGAAAAAAATTATCATATTATTATTTACTTTATTATTCACATTTTCAGCGAATGCTTCTTCTTTAGATAAAATTCTTTCAAACGGAGAGTTAAGAGTTGGAACTACTGGAGACTGGGATCCAATGACTATGAAAGATCCGTCTACAAATACTTACAAAGGTTTTGACATTGACGTCATGAACGAACTTGCAAAAGACATGGGTGTAAAAATTAAGTTTGTTCCTGCTGAATGGAAAACTATAGTTTCTGGAATAACTTCAGACAGATATGATATTTCAACAAGTGTAACAAAAACTCCTAAAAGAGCAGAGGTAGCAGGTTTCACAGAGACCTACTACAAATATGGAACTGTTCCACTGGTTTTAAAGAAGAATTTAGGTAAGTTTTCAACTTGGGATTCTTTAAACAATAAAGATGTTACAATCGCAACAACGCTTGGAACATCACAAGAGGAAAAAGCTAAAGAATTTTTTCCTAAATCCAAATTAAATTCAGTAGAGGCACCTGCAAGAGATTTCCAGGAAGTGCTAGCAGGAAGAGCTGATGGTAATATTACTAGTTCAACTGAAGCCAACAAATTAGTTATAAAATATCCCCAATTAGCAATTGTTCCAGATGGTGAAAAAAATCCTGCCTTCTTAGCAATGATGGTTGGTAAAAATGATGATAAGTGGAGAAAGTACGTTAACGATTGGATTAGTAAGAAAAAGAAATCTGGTTTCTTTAAAGAACTTTTAGCGAAATACAATCTTAAAAGCTTATAATAAATTAGCTATTAATAATTAATTCTTTATAAATATAAGTGTGAAAAACTTATTTTTACTATTTTCATTATTATTCCTTTTATCA
Source organism: uncultured Pelagibacteraceae bacterium (assembly GCA_902602575.1). Lineage (GTDB taxonomy): Bacteria > Pseudomonadota > Alphaproteobacteria > Pelagibacterales > Pelagibacteraceae > Pelagibacter. The sequence goes on from CACKRX010000001.1 coordinate 18,342, forward strand.
TGCGGAAAACAGGAATTGGATTGGTTAATATTATCTCCCAACAATGTTAACGGTTTAACAAATCTAAAATTTTTATTAAGTGGATTTACAACAACTATCTTTATATCTATCGTATCAATATCTCTATCGATAGTATTAGGGTTAATAGTTGCTATTCCCTCCTTAGCCAAAAATAAATTTTTAACATACTTGAATATAGGTTATGTCGAAATAGTAAGAGCTGTGCCGTTGTTGGTTTTGATTTTATGGATTTATTACGGATTACCTATTATGACAGGAATTAGTTTTAGTCCATTTGTATCAGGTATTATAGCTTTATCTATTAGTGAAAGCGCATTTCAGGCTGAAATTTTTAGAGCTGGAATAAATTCAATTAGAAAACCTCAATGGGAAGCTGGAAGTTCTTTAGGGCTTAATTTTTTTAGAAAATTAAGACTTGTCATTCTTCCTCAAGCTATAAGAAATATACTACCTGCTATTGGAAATCAGTTTGTATACGTTCTAAAAATGTCATCTTTAGTCTCGATTATTGGTATTGGAGACTTAACTAGAAAGGCGAATGAGCTTGTTGTTACTACATACAGACCTCTAGAAATATATACGTTTTTGATCTTAGAGTATCTTATATTAATTTTAATTGTATCATTTTTAGTAAGACGGCTAGAAAAAAAAATGAAAAAGGATAGTTAATCTAACTTTTTATAAAAAAATATTTTTTATTATCTTTAAACATATAATTAAAAAAAGTTCCTATAAAAAATAATACTGCTAATCCCATTAACCAATTGGTAACTAGTATTGTATAAAAGATATCGCTGTAACCCCCTTCTTTAATATTAATAACGTACCACAAACATAAAAAAGGAATTGCGGTAAGCCTTAATATACTCAGATACAAACTAAAGATAGGTTTCTTAAGAGCCTGAAATACAGCAGTAGTAATAAAAAAAGTTGGATATATAGGACCGATCAATGCTGCAATCTTTAAATATAAAGATCCAAACTTAATAGTTTCTGGATCATCGGTAATTAACCCAATAAGATTTTCTGCACCGAAATATAAAATAAAGCCAGCCATAATCATAAATGAACAACCAAATATTAATGCTTTTTTATAAAGATCTCTTATCCTTTCAAAATTTCTAGCTCCAAAATTTTGACCACCAATTGATAATACTGCCGTATTCAATGCTATGACTGGTAATAAGAATACTTGTTCTATTCTAAGTGCAGCTCCATAACCGGCTGCAGCAATATCTCCAAATTTTCCTACAAAGTAAAGTACATTAAATATACCAACTCCGATTAACAACATACTAAACATGATTGGTACAGATTGAAAAGTAAGATTACTTAAAAAGTTAATTTTTGGAATAAAACACTTTGCATATAAATACTCTTTAAGTTTACAACAATAAACTTTTTGCGCTAAATAGATTGTTCCAATAAGTTGGCAAATAACTGTAGCAATTGCAATACCTGAAATTCCAAAAGCAGGTATTATCGAAAAACCAAAAATAAAAATTGGATTAAGTATGATGTTTAAAAAAAAAGTAAATATAAGGACGTTTCTGTAACTTTTTGTGTCTCCTTGAGCGTTTAATGTTCCATTTAAAGATATTTGTATCAATACTATTACTGTGCAATAAAAAATTATATCTAAATATTCCCTAGTCAAAATAATATTTTCTGGAGATGACCCTAATAATTGAAGAAGATAATTAGATGAGTTAATTCCAATAAATGTGACTAATAGTGAAATAACTATTGCAAAAATTATTGATTGAGCCACATATAATGAAGCGACTTTTTCTTTTTTTTCACCTATGGAATTTCCGATAAGAGTATTAGTACCAGCTCCAACACCAACACCTATTGCGATTATAATAAAATAAATTGGAAACGATTTTGCTAGAGCACTTAATGCATCAGGTGATATCTTTCCTGCAAAAAAGGTATCAACCAGATTATAAAAAGTTTGAAATAATGATCCAATACTGGCGGGGAATGTAACTCTTCTTAGAAGTTGCCACATTGGATCCGCTGTTAAATTAATTCTCTTAACCATCTATTTATAAATTTTTTTAAACATGTAATTTTTTTTTTCTTTTTTTGCTTTATCAATTTGACTTTGTCTCATTCTAAATCTTAATTTTTGATGTTCGCTTGATTTATTATAACAATTAGGACAAGAAACACCTTCTTCAAAATTTACAGAACTCTTATCTTTATCAGAAATAGGTTCTCTACATCCAGCACAAATTGAATATTTACCTTTATTTAACCTATGGTTCACAGAAACACGATTATCAAATACAAAACATTCACCTTTCCATAAGCTTTCTTTTAAGTCGATTTTTGACAAATAATTAATAATGCCACCTTTTAACTGAAAAACGTTTTTATAACCTTTGTTATATAAATAATCGCTAGCCTTTTCGCATCGAATGCCTCCTGTGCAAAACATTCCAATTTTCGAATTTTTATTAAATTTTTTAAAATATTTAGAAAAATCTCTAAAGTTATTTAATTTTGGATTTATTGACCTCTTGAAAGTTCCAATTCTAAACTCAAAATCTTTTCTAGTATCAATTATGTAAGTGTCTTTTTTTAAAACAAAATTATTCCATTCTTTAGGAGAAAGATGATTATATTTAACTTTTTTTTTTAATCTTTTTCCAATTGGAACAACTTCCTTTTTAACCTTCACCCTCCCCTTATGAAAAGGAATAAATTTATTAAAAGAAATGTTTTCATTATCAAATTTTGTAATGGCAAATATTTTTTTAAGATTTGTTTTTATTTGTTTGGTATTTTCTTTTAGGAAAGAAATTGATCCGTTAATTCCCTCAGGTGAGATAATTATAGTTCCTTTAATTTTATAAACATCGATGATATTTTGAAGTTTATCTTTAAGTTTACTGATCTTTTTTAATTGTTTAAATTTATAAAAACCAAAGATGGTATACATTATAATTTTCTACAAATTGAAAATCCATCACCGATTGGGATAATCATATTTTCAACTCTTGCATCGTTGTTTACATGTGTATTAAAATCTCGAATTATCTCAGTTAAGTGTTCTTTATTGTTTTTATCTACAATTTCCCCATGCCACAAGACATTATCAATTATTATAAAGCCATCCTTTTTTAATAAGTTAAAAGATAATTCATAATATTTTTTGTAATTTTCTTTATCAGCATCAATAAAAATCAAATCAAATAATTTTTTTTGGTTTATTAATTTATTGATACCATTGGTGGCTTCATCAATAATTATATCAATTTGTTCTGAAACTTTTGCATTTTCAAAAAAGTTTTTCGCCACTAATGAAGTTTCTTTATTTTTATCAATAGTGGTGATCTTAGAGTCGTTTTCTAGACCAATGCACATACTTAATGAGCTAAGACCTGTAAAAGTACCAATTTCTAAAATTTTTTTAGGTTTAAACAATTTTGTTACTAAATATAAAAAATGACATTGGTTAATTGAAATTTGTAATTTCTTTTTTTTTCCAAGTGTGTCGTTATACTTAATAATTTCATTTTGTACTGGATGTAATTTTAAAGAGTGCTCATCAATATATTTTTCTATTTGCTTATTAATAGGTAGATTTGAACTCATGCTAGTTCAATTTTTTCTTTAAGATATCATTTACTAACTTAGGATTAGCCTTGCCGTCTGTCTTTTTCATAACTTGACCAACAAAAAAACCAAACAATTTATCTTTACCGGATTTGAATAATTCAACATTTTTAGGGTTTTCTTTAATTACATCATCTACAATTTTTTCAATTTCTTTAGGATCGCTTTGTTGTTTCAATCCCTTCTCGTCAATAATACTTTTTGGATCTTTACTTTCGTTTGCCATTATTTCAAAAACTATTTTTGCAATTTTGCCAGAGATAGTTCCATCTTTAATCAAGTTAATTAAAGTTGATAAATTTTTAGATGAGATAGGACTTTCTGATATTTCTAAATTTCTATCATTAAGTAATGCAAATAACTCCCCTGTTATCCAGTTTGTTGCTAGCTTAATATCTGAATTTTTAATTACATCTTCAAAAAATTTCGATGTTTCAATATCAGAAACCAATATATTTGCCTCGTATGGAGTTAATTTAAACTTATCTACAAATCTTTTTTTCTTTTCATCAGGCAGTTCAGGTATTTCTTTTTTAATTTTTGATATGAAATCTTCAGTTAATTCAAGGGGTAATAAGTCAGGATCAGGAAAGTATCTATAATCATGAGCATCTTCTTTTGACCTCATAGACCTAGTTTCATTTTTTTTTGTATCAAATAAACGAGTTTCTTGGTCAATAGAGCCTCCCCCTTCTAATATGTCAGCCTGACGATTTGCTTCATATTCAATTGCCATTTGCATAAACTTTATAGAATTAACGTTTTTAATTTCACATCTTGTACCTAATTTCTTATCCCCTGTCTTTCTGATTGAAACATTCACATCAGCTCTTAAAGATCCTTCTTGCATATTTCCATCACAAGTTCCAAGATATCTCATAATTGATCTAAGTTTTTTGATGTACAAGTTTACCTCCTCTGGAGATCTTAAGTCTGGTTTGCTTACTATTTCCATAAGAGCAACTCCAGATCTATTTAAGTCTACGAGAGTGTTTTGAGGATCAATGTCGTGAATACTTTTTCCAGCATCTTGCTCTAAATGCAACCTTTCAATACCAACTTTTTTTTCTCCATCTGGTAAATCTAATAAAATTGAACCTTCACCAACTATTGGATCTTTGTATTGAGAAATTTGATATCCTTGTGGTAAATCAGCATAAAAATAGTTTTTCCTATCAAAAATTGATTTTTTATTTATAGCTGCATTAAGACCTATGCCCGTTTTTACTGCTTGCTTGATACAAAATTCATTTATTACTGGTAGCATTCCAGGAAATGCAGCATCTACCAAACTCACTTGGGTATTAGGTTCAGCACCAAAGTTTGTAGGAGAGTCAGAAAATAGTTTCGATTTTGAAAGAACTTGAGCATGAACTTCTAAACCAATTATAACTTCGTATTCTGAGTTACCTCTCTTTATTAAATATTCTTTATTTTTACTCATTTAATCCACCAATCCTGCAAATTGTTTTTAAAACTTAATTCTTTTTCCATTGAATATGAAATATCTAATAAATTCTGCTCTTCAAATGCTTTACCTATTAGTTGTAAGCCTAAAGGATAATTATTTTTATCTTTACCTACTGGAATGGATATAGCTGGAAGTCCTGACAAATTGACTGGTACTGTAAAGATATCATTAAGATACATTGATACAGGATCATCTGTTTTGTCACCAATCTTGAAGGCTGAGCTAGGTGTGGAAGGAGTTAAAATTGCATCCACAGATTTATAAGCTTCATCAAAATCATTTTTGATTAATCTTCTAATTTTTTGTGCTTTTAAATAATAAGCATCGTAATAACCAGATGACAAAACATATGTTCCAATCATTATTCTTCTTTTTACTTCATCACCAAAACCTTCTGATCTTGTATTTTCATACATGCTGATCAAATTTTCTCCCTCAGAACGATATCCGTACTTTACTCCATCATACCTAGCTAGGTTAGAAGATGCTTCAGCTGGCGCTACTATATAATAAGCGGGCAATGCATACTTAGTGTGAGGTAATGATATATCAATAATTTTAGCACCTAACTTTTTCAATAAAGTAATTCCATCTTGCCATAAACTTTCAATCTCCTTAGGCATGCCATCAACTCTATATTCTTTTGGAATACCAATTTTTTTTCCTTTAATATTAGAACTTAACGATTTGAAATAATCACCTCTTTTAAAATTTACCGAAGTTGAGTCTTTTGTGTCATACTTGCTAATTACATCTAACATTAATGCGGCATCCGAAACATCTTGGGTCATTGGTCCTGCTTGATCTAATGAAGAAGCAAATGCAACAATACCATATCGAGAACAACTGCCATATGTTGGTTTCAAACCCACAGTGCCAGTAAAAGACGCTGGTTGTCTTATTGAACCACCAGTATCAGTTCCAATAGTTGCTGGTGTCAATTTAGCTGCAAGTGCTGAAGCTGATCCACCTGATGACCCACCTGGCACAACTTTTTTTCCAACTGGACTCTCAACATTTCCAAAGAAACTAGTTTCATTTGATGAACCCATTGCAAATTCATCACAATTAAGTTTTCCAAGTAAAATAGCCCCTTCATCCCATAAATGCTGGGTTACAGTGGACTCATAGCTGGGAATAAAATTTGAAAGTATTTTACTTCCAGCTGTTGTCTTTAGATTATTGGTACAAAAAAGATCTTTAACTGCGAGAGGTACTCCAGGGAGTTTGTAATTAAAATTTCCCTTTTCATCAAATTTTTTGGCTTTTTCAATTGCATTTTCAAAATCGGTAGTGATATATGTATTCAAATCTTTCGATTTTACAGCTCTTTTAATATATGCGTTTGTAATTTCTTGTGAAGATAATTCTTTTTTTTTAATTTTATTAATTAAAGCTGATAAAGTAAGATTTATTATATCGCTCATTCTACAACCTTTGGTACAACAAAAAAATCTTTATTTTCGTCTGGTGAATTTTTTAGGATTTGTTCTCTAATATTTTTCGTTTTGACTTCATCACCTCTTAATTTCAAGGTTGTTTCTGCGATTGAAGTCAGGGGGTCAACTTTTTTAGTATCGACTTTATTTAGCGCCTCGATAAATTCAAAAATAGAATTTAGATCTTTTTCCAGTTCTTTTGCTTTTTTATCATCTATGGAAATTCTTGATAATTTTGCTATATGTTTAATTGTTTTAAGATCTATGCTCATATGATAATTAAATTTAAAGGAAAAATATCATTATATAAGAAAAAAACAATATGATCACTTTAAAGGAACTCAAGTCTAAAATTGATAAAAACGCAAGGTTAATTGGTTTAGATCTTGGAAAAAAGAGAATTGGTGTTTCAATCTGTGATCATAAACGAATTATAGCGACTCCTTTTAAAACTATAGAATATGTTGATCATGAAAATTTTATCACTGAACTATTAGAAATAATTGATCAAGAAAATATAAAGGCTATTGTTATAGGAAATCCATTGAATATGGATGGAAGCAAAGGCCCCTCCTCTCAATCAGCTTTAGACAAAGCTAAGATGATTGAGATTAAAACAAATACACCTGTAGTTTTATGGGATGAGAGATTATCAACTGTCGGTGCCTTTAAAATATCAAGTCAATTAGACATTAATGTATCTAAAAGAGTTCAAAAAATAGATGCAAATGCAGCAACGTTTATATTGCAGGGAGCGATTGAATTCTTAAATAATTAAGCTTGCAATATCAATGCTTTAAAGCTATAGAGTTGGTTTTAATGGCCATAAACAATAACGCTATTAAAATTTCTCAAAAACACCTACTAGGTATCCAAGATCTTTCTATTTCAGATGTAAAACTTATCTTAGATGAAGCGAAAAAATTTATTTCACTTAATAAAAGTAAAAACAAAAAGTTAGATATTCTAAGGGGAAAAACTCAAATAAATCTTTTTTTTGAACCTTCGACGAGAACCCAAAGTTCTTTTGAACTAGCTGGAAAGAGACTTGGTGCAGATGTGATGTCGATGAATATAACTAATTCTGCTATTAAAAAAGGTGAAACATTAATCGACACTGCAATGACCCTAAATGCAATGCATCCAGATATAATTGTAGTAAGACATCAAGATAGCGGTGCATCAAATCTTCTTTCTCAGAAAGTAAATTGTTCAGTTTTAAATGCTGGTGATGGTAGACGTGAACATCCAACACAAGCTTTATTAGATGCGCTTACAATAATTGAAAAAAAGAAAAAAATTGAAGGTTTGCGAATTGCTATTTGTGGGGACATTTTACACTCAAGAGTAGCTAGATCAAATATTTTTTTGTTAAACATGTTAGGCGCTGAGGTCAATATAGTTGCCCCAACAAATCTCATGCCAAAAGATATTGAAAAATTTGGAGTAAAAACATTTTCAAACATGAAAGAAGGTGTGAAAGATTGTGATATAGTTATGATGTTAAGGTTGCAAAATGAGAGGATGAGCAGTTCATTTTTGTCATCAAATAGAGAATATTATGAGTACTATGGCTTAACTCCTGACAAACTAGAAAAAGCGAAGAAAGATGCAATAATTATGCATCCTGGGCCGATGAATAGAGGTATTGAAATTGATACCAAACTTGCTGACGATATAAATAAAAGTGTAATCAAAGAACAGGTTGAGTTAGGTGTTGCGGTAAGAATGGCCTGTTTAAAAATTTTTTGTGAAAAATGAAGAAACAATATTTTTTAAATGCAAACATAGTTGATCCAGCTAATACTGTAGAGGAATTAGGTGGTTTAATTATTAATGAGAATGGAAAAATTGAGGCGATAGGAAAAAAAGTAAATAAAAATAATATTCCCTCACGTGAAAAATTCATAGATCTCAAAGAAAAATATATATTTCCCGGTTTAATCGATATGAGGGTTTTTGTTGGGGAGCCAGGCTTTGAATATAAAGAGAATTTTAAAACATTAAGTAATGCCGCCTTAGCAGGTGGAGTTACATCTGTTGTTACAATGCCAAATACTTCACCTGTTATTGATAACGTCTCCATGGTTGATTTTTTAAAAAGGAGAGGACGAGATAAATCAAAAATAAATATATATCCAACAGCTACCTTAACTAAAAATCTTGAAGGTAATAATATGAATGAGTTCGGCCTTTTACAAAAAAAAGGAATAATTGGCTTTACTGATGGAATTAAAACAATTCAAAACACAAGAGTAATGTCTAGAATAATGAAATCTGCTTACGATTTGAACTCTTTAATCATACAACATGCTGAAGATTTCGAATTAGCAAGAAACGGCCAGGTTAATGATGGGATTATCGCAACAAAGTTAGGTCTACACGGAATACCAGATTATGCAGAGAAAATAATTATTGAAAGAGACTTAAGTTTACTTCAGGATTATAATTGCAGATATCATATTTCACAAATATCCTCAGCAAAATCTTTAGAAGTAATCAAACGTAGTAAGGATAACGTAAACTTTACAACTGGAGTTTCTATTAATAATTTATCGCTCAATGAAAATGATATTGGAGATTTTAGAACTTTTTTAAAACTTTCGCCACCGCTTCGAACAGAGGATGATAGACTTTCATTAATAAAAGGTATTAATCAGGATTTAATTGAAGTCATAGTTTCAGATCACAAACCTGAAGATGAAGAGTCGAAAAGATTAACATTCTCACAAGCTGCAACCGGGGCATCAGGAATAGAAACTTTGTTATCTCTGGCGTTAGAGTTATTTCACAATGAGTCAGTAAAACTATCTAAAATAATTCAGTGTTTAACAAGTAATCCTGCAAAAATATTAAAGATAGATAGGGGAAGTTTATCTATAGGAAAAGATGCTGACTTCTGTATAGTTGATTTATTTAAACCGTGGATAGTAAAAAAAGAGAATATGATCAGTAAATCTAAAAATACATGCATCGAGGATAAAAAAATTCAAGGTAAAGTGCTTAATACATATATTAAAGGCGTAGAACTATATAAATGCTAAATATTGAGTTATTTTTGATTATATTAATAAGTTATTTATTTGGATCCATACCCTTTGGATTACTTTTAACTAAAACTTTTTTAAAAAAAGACATCCGTGAAATAGGATCTGGTAATATTGGTGCAACAAATGTATTAAGAGCTGGTAACAAAATTTTAGGTTACTCAACTTTAGTTCTCGATATATTAAAAGCTGTTCTTCCAATCTTATATATAAAATTTTTCATGAACGATTATTTATATATATCTGCATTATCAATTTTTATAGGACATGTCTTCCCTGTTTGGTTAAAATTTAAAGGTGGCAAAGGTGTTGCATCTTATCTTGGAATTCTTTGTTGTTTAGATATTTTTACTGCTTTAATTTTTGGAATTGTCTGGATTTCTATTTTTGTACTTTTTAAATATTCATCATTAAGTTCTTTGCTTGCAAGTTTAACAATTCCAATTTTTCACTTTTTTTATAATTCTAATTCTGACTACTATTTTTACTTTATGATGTTCATTTTGATTTTTTTCACGCATAGAGAAAATATAAAACGCTTGAGAAATAATACAGAATCTAAATCAAAAATTTATTAATTTGACTATCAATCTTATTTATGATTTTTTGTTTACATGAATCTAGTAATTGTCGAAAGTCCAGCTAAAGCAAAAACAATAAATAAATATCTAGGAAATGATTATACCGTCCTCGCTAGTTATGGACATATCAGAGATCTTCCATCTAAGAATGGCTCAGTAGATCCTGAAAATGAATTTAAGATGATTTGGGAAATAGATAGTTTTTCTAAAAAATATTTAAAAGAAATTTCTGATGTAGCAAAAGACTCTAAAAAAATAATACTTGCTACAGACCCTGACAGAGAAGGTGAAGCAATTGCATGGCATGTAAAAGAATTTTTAAATGAAAAAAAATTACTTAAAGACAAAAAAATTGAAAGAGTTGTTTTTAATGAAATAACTAAAAAGGCAGTCACAAATGGAATAGAAAATCCAAGAGAAATAGAATCTGATCTTGTTAATGCTTACATGGCAAGACGTGCCTTGGATTATTTAGTAGGTTTTAATATTTCTCCCATACTTTGGACCAAACTCCCAGGGTCTAAATCAGCGGGAAGAGTACAATCTGTTGCTCTGAGACTTTTAACTGAAAGAGAACATGAAATCGAAATTTTTAAAGCTGAGGAATTTTGGTCTTTAAAAGTAAATTTTAAGACAAATGATGGAAATTTAATATCATCAAATATTTTTCAAATTAATAATAAAAAAATTGAAAAATTTAGTTTCAAAAATAAAAACGATATTAATCAAGCAATAGAAAAAATAAAAAACGATAAATACAAAATTACAGATATTACATCAAAAATATATTCTAGAAATCCTTCTGGACCTTTTACAACTTCAACATTGCAGCAGTCGGCTTCAAGTAAGCTTGGTTTTGGTGCCTCAAGAACAATGCAAATTGCTCAAAGGCTGTATCAAGGTATAGAAATTGAAGGTGAAACAAAAGGATTAATCACTTACATGCGAACAGATGGTACCAATATATCTAAAGAAGCTTTGCCAGTTTTTAGGAACTTTATAAGTGATAACTTTGGTAATGAATATTTACCTGATCAACCAATTAATTACTCGGGTAAAAAGGCAAAAAATGCGCAAGAGGCTCATGAAGCTATTAGACCAACAGAAATAAGCAATACACCTGAAAAAATGAAAAAATATTTAAGCTCAGATCAAAATAAATTATATAACTTGATTTGGTCAAGAGCTCTATCTTCACAAATGACACCAGCAAAATTTGATAGAAAAACAATCATTATTGAATCAAATAACAATGAACATATTTTCAGGTCATCGGGTTCAACGATAGTGTTTGATGGTTTTATGAAGTTAATTAATTTAGATGAAGATAACAATGATGAAAATATTTTACCCAAAGTAGAAAAAGGTGAAGTAAATATATCTGATTTTATAGATGAACAACATTTTACGCAACCACCCCCAAGATATTCTGAGGCTAGTTTAGTTAAGAAATTAGAGGAATTAGGTATTGGTCGTCCCTCTACTTACGCAAGTATTATTTCAGTAATTGCTAACAGAGGTTATGCGGACGTTGTTAATAAAAGATTTTTCCCAACTGATAGAGGAAAACTTTTATCTGCTTTTCTTGAAAAACTTTTTACAAAATATGTTGATTATGACTTTACTGCAAAATTGGAAGATCAATTAGATGACATAACTTCAGGAAAAGAAAACTGGTTAAGCGTATTAGATCAATTTTGGAAAGACTTTAATAAAAATGTTTCATCTGTAAAAGAAATTAGAACAAGAGAAGTTCTTGATATGTTAAATGAAAGTTTGGGAGATCTAATATTTGAAAGAAATAATGATGGTAAAATTGATAGAAACTGCAAATTATACAACAAAACATGTGTTTCTGGTGAAGGCACATTAAGTTTAAAAAATAGTTTTAGAGGTGGTGCATTTATCGGCTGTTCTAACTATCCGGATTGCAAGTTTACAAGACCGCTTTCAAAGATTAAAGCATCTCAACAAATAAATTTAGCAGAACCTAAATTAATTGGTAAAAATGATAATGATAAAGAAATTTATTTAAAAAATGGAAGATTTGGTCCTTATTTGCAATACGAATTATTAGAAGATGAAATAGTAAAAACAAAAAAAAGAAAAACAAAGAAAGAGGAAAATAATTTAAAAAATGTATCGATTCCTAAAGGCTTAGATATAGAAAATATAGATTTAGAAAAAGCAAAATATCTATGCTCTCTACCTAAAATTTTAGGCACCCATCCAGATATTGGAAAAGAAATTACAGTAAACGTTGGTAGATTTGGACCATACTTAAAGTGTGAAAATAAATCCGCAAGAATTGAGAGTGTAGATGAATTATTTTCAATTGGTTTGAACAGAGCTATAACTTTAATATCTGAAGCAAAACCCGGAAGAATGTCCTCATCAATGATTAAAGATTTAGGTGAACATCCTGAAGACAAAAAACCTGTAAGAGTTATGAAGGGTCAATATGGGCCTTATATAAAGTATAAATCTCTCAATGCAACAATACCTGAAGAAAAGGATCCAACAGAATTGACAATGGAAGAAGCATTGATATTGATTGAGAAACGGAAAGAATACGATAAAACTAAAAAATCAAAAAAAAGGAAATCAAAATGAGTTATGATGATAAATTAAAGGAATTAGAAATTAATCTTCCTGAAGCAAAAGCACCTGTTGGAAATTATGTTGCAACAAAAGTTTCTGGAAAAATGTTATTTATATCCGGACAAATTTCTATCGATGAAACTGGTCAGTTAATAAAAGGAAAAGTTGGTAAAGATTTAGACACAGACGCAGGTTATAATGCAGCTAAAAGATGTGCGTTAAGTATTATTGCTCAAGTAAAAAAAGCTTGTGGCAATGATTTATCAAAAGTTAAATCGTGTGTAAAGTTAACAGGATTTGTTAATTCAACAGATGAATTTATAGATCAACCTAAAGTATTAAATGGTGCATCAGATCTAATAGCTTCAGTTTTTGGAGACGCTGGAATGCATACTAGGGCTGCTGTAAGTACAAATAGTTTACCATTAGGTGTTTCAGTAGAAGTAGATGCAATTTTTGAGTTGAAATAAATTTTATTTTCCAACACTATAATACTTAAAACCTTGCTGCTTGATTTTTGAAGAAGAATACAAATTTCTCATATCAAAAATTATAAACTTTTTACCTTTAACTAAGTTTTTAAAATTTATTGATTTAAAATCATTCCATTCTGTGTGTAGAATAACAAGATCTGAATTTTGGACAGCATCTTTAATTGATGTTTTGTTAGTAACATTTTTTAATTTCAAAAATTCATTTTTATAACCAGTTGGATCAAAATATTTTATTATAGCTCCTTTTTTTGATAACCACGGTATCATTTTCAGACTTGATGAATCTCTCATATCATCAGTGTTTGCTTTAAATGTTACGCCTAAAAAAGTTATCTTTTTATTCTTTATTTTTTTATTTAACATTCGATAAATTCGATCTAATAAAATTTTAGATCTATTTTCATTGGATTTAATTACAGATTTTACCACTGATAAGTTAGTTTTAAATTTGTCAGCAGTTGAAATAATTGCTTTTGTATCTTTTGGAAAACAAGATCCACCGTAGGCGGGGCCTGCTCTGAGAAATCTACTACCTATTCTTTTATCTAAACCCATTCCTATCGATATATCTTCCACATTAATGCCAGTTTTTTCGCACAAATTTGCTATTTCATTAATAAAAGTTATTTTAGTAGCTAAGAAAGCGTTAGAGGCGTATTTGATCAATTCCGCTGCTCTTCTAGATGTTTGCAAATATGAAGCTCCTTTAGAAATTAGCGGGCTATAAAGATTTTTTAAAATTTTGCCAGCCTTATTATCATTCGTTCCAATCACAACTCTATCTGGGTAAGTAAAATCTCTTATCGCCTCACCTTCTCTCAAAAATTCTGGATTAGAGACTACAGAAAATTTTTTTTTACTATTTTTTTTAGATAAAATTTTTTCAATCTCATCACCTGTGGTTACCGGGACAGTTGATTTAGTTATAATAATTTTAAAACTTTTAATTGATGTACTTATTTCTTTAATTACATTGTAGATTTGACTTAAATCTGCTGAGCTTCCTCCTTTCTTTGTAGGCGTTCCAACACAAATGAAAATTATGTCAGACTCTTTGACAGATTTTTTTAAATCTGTTGAAAAATTTAATCTCTTATTTCTATAGTTTTTAATTACTAATTCTGAAAGTCCAGGTTCATAGATTGGAACTTTTCCTTTTTTAAGGGAATTAATCTTATTTAAATCTTTATCTACACAAATAACTTCATTACCTAAATCTGCAAAACATACACCACTAACTAATCCTACATAGCCAGTTCCTATCATACATAATTTCATGATTTTGCTATTTCCAAAGTAGATTTAATATAACCATTCATACTTCCACAATCTAAGTATTTGCCTGAAAAATTATGAGCAATAAACTTATTGTTATCGTAAATCAAAGATTGAATAGCATCAGTAATGTGAATTTCACCACCTTTTCCTGGTTTTTGTTTTGACAATTTAGAAAATATTTTCTTAGGTAAAATATACCTTCCAATGACCGCTTTGTTTGATGGAGCGCTTGCAACAGATGGTTTTTCAATAACATCTTTAATTAAATAATTTTTCCTATCTAGTTTTTTGCTTAATTTAAATATACCCCATCTTGAAACTGTTTTTTTATTCACATTCATACTTGCCATAACAGAAGATTTGTACCGACTGTGAATGTTAATCATAGACTTAGAGCAATTTTTTTTTATAATTAAGTCATCAGGTAATAACATTAAGAAAAACTTATCTTTAATAAATTTTTTTGTCTTCAAAACTGCATCACCAGTCCCAAGGGGTTTGTTTTGATACACAAATTTAATCATTTTTTTATATTTCAAGATTTGTTTATATTCTTTTATAATTCTTGGATCCTTTTTTTTGTTTATAATTTTCTTATAAAAACTGTCATTATAAAAATAATTTTTTATCATTTGTTTTTTTTTTGAAATAATAAAGACAACTTCTTTAATTCCTGCTTCAATACATTCGTCCAAAATATATTGAATTCCAGGTTTCCCATTAATAGGTAATAATTCTTTTGCAAAAACGCTAGTTAAAGGTAAAAGTCTTGTGCCTAAACCAGCTAAAGGTATTATTGCTTGTTTAATCATAAAATCTTATACTAACTCAATTACCATAAATGATTATTTTTAAAAGTATTAATAAACTTAATAAAGAAGTTAATTTTAAGGCAAGTATAGGATTTGTCCCAACAATGGGCAGTTTGCATAAAGGGCATATTAGTTTGATAAAAAAATGCCAAAAAACATGTAACAAAACCCTAGTAAGTATATTCATTAATCCCTCACAATTTAACCGAAAGACTGATTATAAAAATTACCCAAGAACATTAAATAAAGATATAGAAATTTTGAAGAAGCTTAAAGTAGACTATGTCCTGATACCAAACATAAAAGAAATCTATACAAGAAATACTCCAAGAAAAATTAATATTAATAGAAAATACAAGGTATTATGCGGTAAATATCGACCAGGACATTTTGAAGGAGTTTTAGCTGTAATAAATAAATTTTTAAAAAGTCTTAAAGTAAAAAAGATTTTCTTAGGGGAAAAAGATTTTCAACAATATTTCTTGATCAAAAATTTCATAAAAAAAAAATTTAAAACAAAGGTTGTACTGTGCAAAACTATCAGAATGAATAGTTCACTACCCTACTCATCCAGAAACAAGTTACTTGATAAAAAAAGTATGAAAGAAGCTCAAAAGTTTACAAAAAAGATAATTGATGTGTTCAAAAATATAAAAAGAAACACCAAAAATACTTATTTACTTCAAAGCATTAAAAACAACCGTAACATTAAAATTGAATATCTAGAATTGAGAAACAAAAAGGATCTAAGTACAAGTTTTACCAAAAAAAATCTAAAACTCTTTGCATGTTTTTATATTAAGAAAGTGAGATTGATTGATAATTTTTAGCCGTAAAAGAAATATGCACCAATACCTAAAAAAGACAAAAAACCAATCACATCTGTAACAGTTGTTACAAACACACTTGATGCTATCGCTGGGTCAATATTAATTTTTTTTAGTGTCACTGGAATTAAAATTCCAAACAAACCAGCAACTATCATATTTAATACCATTGAGATGGAAATGATTATAGATAAAATGTAATCTTTAAACCATAGTTGAACTATTAAAGCACTTATTATTGCAAAAATAATTCCATTTAAAACTCCAATATTAAATTCTTTTAAAACAATCTTTAAAAAGTTACTATTTGTTAAGTCGTTTGTAGCGATACCGCGTATAGTTACTGCTAGCGTTTGCATACCGGCATTACCCCCCATTGAAGCAACTATTGGCATTAAAAAAGCTAAAGCAACCATTTGTTCAATAGTCGCACCAAATTTACTGATAACCCAAGTTGCCAAAAAGGCTGTGAAAAGATTAAGTAAAAGCCAATTAAACCTTCTTTGTGTTTTCTTAATAACACTATCAGTAATTTCTTCATCTCCAACACCAGCTAGTCTTAAGGTATCTTCTTCTGCCTCTTCTTTTAATACAGTCAATACATCGTCACTAGTAATCATACCAACCAATTTTTTTGTTTTATCAATTACAGCAGCAGAATTAAGATTATAATTTTCAAAAAGTCTTCCAACTTCTTCTCTATCCATGTCAACTGGAATAGTAACTTGGGACTCCAACATAATTTCAACCATCTTACTCTCACGGGGTGTTCTCAAAACTTTTGATGAAGGGACTGTTCCAAGAGGTTTAAATTCATTATCGATAATATAAATTTCTAAAAATTGTTCAGGGAGATCTTTATTTTCTCTTAAATAATCAATTGTTTGCCCAACAGACCAATTACTTGGAATAGCCGTAAATTCCCTCTGCATAATTCGTGCCGCGGAGTCTTCTGGATAACTTAAACTTTCCAATAGAGCAAATCTATCTTTAGGAGGTAAAGAGCTTAAAATTTCATTTTTACTTTTCTCTTCAATATTTTCTAATATCTTAATTGCGTCATCAGACTCTAAATTTTTAAGAATAAATATTATAGAAGCTGTTGATAGTAACTTTATAATCTCGGATTGAATATTTTCATTTAACTCAACAAACAATTCTGGGTCCAATTTAAAGTTATTTAATTTTATAAGATTTTCTCTGTCATCTTGACTTAAATGTTCGATAATGTCTGCTGCATCCGCTGGGTGCATCTCTTTAAAAGAATTTGTAATAAAATTTACGTCATTTTTTTGAATTTTATCTTCTATTACTTTGATATACTCCCTATTAAATTCAAAGTTGACTTTTTTATCGATTTTTTTTTTTAAATTGCTCATTTTAAATCCTATAAAAATTATTAGAACTATTAATACAAATTAAATATAATACAATTTTTAATTTCTTATGGAGATCAAAATATCAAAAAAACCAGTAAAATATGAAGAAGCTGTCAAATATCTTGATAAAAGGGTTAAGGAAGTTTTTCAAAACAAAAATGAAGAATTAATTTGGTTCTTAGAACACAGGTCTGTTTATACATGTGGCGTAAATTTCAATCAAAAAGATGTTTTGGATAAAAACGTAAAAATAGTTAAAACTAATAGAGGTGGGAAAATAACATGGCATGGCCCAGGTCAATTAGTTTGTTACTTTGTTGTAGATATATCTAAAAGAAAAAAAGACATAAGAAAATTTATAACAGCTATCGAAAATTCAATTATAGAAACTTTAAAAGATTTTAAGATAATTTCTTTTAGTGATAGGAAAAATATTGGTATTTGGGTTATGGATAAAAAAGAAGTAAAAAAAATTGCAGCAATTGGTTTTCGTGTAAAAAAATGGATTGCATTTCACGGATTTTCATTAAATTTATTTAACAGTCTAAAAAGTTACAAAAAAATAATCCCTTGCGGAATATCAGATAAAGGTGTTTCTAGAATATATGATTTTAAAAAAATCTCAAAAAAAAAAATAATTGATAAACTTAAAATTAAGCTTATTAAAAATCTAAAATATTGAGTTTTTTTTTTTCTAAATACCTATTAAAAGATTTTGGTGGACTTGCTTTATAGAAAAATTTCTTATCATTAATATAAAATTTTAAAGAGTAAGCATGTAACATTAAGTCTTTTTCACTTTTATTCTTTTTACTGGAGAGAATATATTTTTTATCTCCTACAATTGGATTATTAATTAAAGTTAATTGTTTTCTTAATTGATGTTTCCTTCCAGTAACAGGTTTAAGTTCTAGAAATGATGTTGAAGCAGTCTCAGAAAGAACTTTATAATATGTTATTGCTTTTTCAATTTTCTTTTTGTTATTTTCGAAAGTAATAAGTTCATTTTTCAACTCACCTTTTTTTTTACTTATATGACCATGACATACAGCTAGATAGGTTTTGTGAATTTTGCGAAGTCTAAATAACGATGTCAATAATCTTGCTGAGTTATGATTTTTAGAAATTATCATTATTCCAGATGTTTCTTTATCTAACCTATGAACTGGAAAAGGTTTTGTGTCTTTAAAAAGATCACTAGAAGCTAATATATCAATTAAATTTTTTTTTGATTTTGTTCCACCTTGAACAGGAACACCTGGACTTTTGTCAATTACAATAAAGTCATCGTTGTCTTCTATTATTCTGTTTTCATGTATTTTTAATAATTTGGCTGATGGAGAAAATTTTTTATTAATCTGTTTATCTTTATTAGTTTCAAAAGAAAAATTAAAAAAATTTATTTTATCACCAGTCCTTAATTTGTATGAACTACTGACTTTTTTGATATTAACTTTAATTTTTCCTTTTCTTAAAGATTTTTCGATTAATGATTGTGGAAGAGGTGAAATATTATTTCTTACCCATCTATCAATACGCATACCTGAATAAATTTCCTTAATTATGTAGGACTTATTCATTATTAATTTAAGATGTGGCTGATTTTTTTTCCTCTGTCTTCGCAGGTTTATCTTGTGACTTTTTTTTCTTAAATTTTCTTTTTGCTTCAACGTCTCTATCTACAAATTCTATTACAGCTAATGGTGCGTTATCACCGTACCTAAATCCAGCTTTTACAATTCTAGTGTATCCTCCAGATCTTTTTTCGTATCTTTTAGATAGAGTTTTTATAACTTTATTCGCATTAGTTTTGTCCTGAAGCTGGGATACTAATTTCCTTGTATTTTGTAGATTTCTTTTCTTGCCTAAAGTTATGATTTTATCAGCTTGTGGCTTCAATACTTTTGCTTTTGGTAAGGTAGTAATTATTTGCTCAAATTTAATCAAATTATTAAGCATATTTTTAATTAAAGCTTTTCTATGTTCTGATGTTCTGTTGAGTTTTTTGTAACCTAACCTGTGTCTCATCTTAAATACTTTCTTCTAACTTTTTAGATAATTCCGCTATATTATCTGGAGGCCAATTAGGTATTTCCATACCTAGATATAATGACATACCATTTAGAACTTCTTTTATTTCATTGAGAGATTTTCTTCCAAAATTTGGTGTTCTTAACATTTCACCTTCCGACTTTTGAACTAAATCACCGATATAAATAATGTTATCATTTTTAAGACAATTCATAGATCTTACAGAAAGCTCTAATTCATCAACCTTTCTTAACAAGTTTTTGTTAAATTCTGGTTCACTTGGTTTTTCAGTTATGGCAACTTCTTGAGGTTCGTCAAAATTAACAAACATTCCTAATTGATCTTGAAAAATTCTAGCTGAGTACGCCAACGCATCTTCTGCTGAGATGGATCCATTAGTTTCTATTTCCATAGTTAATTTATCATAGTCCAAAGCTTTACCCTCTCGTGCAGTACTCACAGAATAAGATACTTTTTTAACTGGACTAAAAAGTGAGTCAATAGGTATAAGACCTAAAGGTGGTTCATCAGGTTTGTTAAGTTCAGCGGGCACATAACCTTTTCCGTTACCTATCGTCATCTCCATGTGGAAATTTGTATTTTCATCTAAATTACAAATTACCAAGTCCGGATTTAAAATTTCTATTTCGTTAATTTTTGTTATATCAGATGCTTTAATTAGGCCTGGGCCTTTTACATCTAATACTAATTTTTTTGAACCTTCAGAGTTACTTTTTAATGCTAAAGATTTAACATTAAGAACAATATCAGTTACATCTTCTCTTACACCTTTAATAGAAGTAAACTCGTGAAGTACTCCATCAATTTGGATTGCTGTTACAGCAGTACCTCTAATTGAAGACAATAAAATCCTTCTTAGTGAGTTGCCTAAAGTTAAACCATAACCTTTTTCAAGTGGTTCAGCCACAATTTTAGCGTATGATTTATCATCGTTTAAATTAATATCCAGCTTTCCTGGTTTAATTAATGATTTCCAATTTTTTAAATTTACATTAGCTGTTTCCATTAAACTCTCCTTTTTTTTGGTGGTCTTGTTCCGTTATGAGGCATCGGTGTTGTATCTTTGATAGATAAAATTTTAAAACCTCTTGCTTGTAATGCGCGCAAAGCTGTTTCTCTTCCTGAACCTGGTCCTTTAATTTCAACCGTTAAAGTTTTCATACCATACTCTAGAGCTTTCGATGCAGCTGAGTCAGCTGCTATTTGTGCTGCATAAGGTGTTGATTTTCTAGATCCTTTAAATCCTTTTTGTCCGGCAGACGCCCAAGATACAATATTACCTTGAGTATCAGCTATTGACACAATTGTATTGTTAAATGTTGACTGAACATATGCTACTCCATTAATTATGTTCTTTTTAACTTTTTTCTTTTTAGAGTAAGAACTTTTTTTAACTGATTTTACTTCTGATTTTTCATCAGCTTTTTTTTCTACTTTTTTTTTGTCAGACATTTCAAACTATTTCTTTAATGGTGTTAATTTTTTACCTGCGATAGCAATTGCTTTACCTTTTCTTGTTCTCGCATTACATCTAGTTCTTTGTCCTCTTACAGGTAACTTTTTTTTATGTCGAAAACCCCTGTAGCAAGCAAGATCTATTAATCTTTTTATACTCATTGAGTTTTCTCTTCTTAAATCTCCTTCAACTGTAAAGTGCTGGTCAATATATTCTCTAATTTTTAAAATTTGGTCGTCAGTTAGTTGATTTACTCTTTTTGATTTAGGTATTTCTAATTCCTTACAGATTTGTCTCGAAAACTTATCCCCGATACCATAGATATATGTAAGTCCAATCTGGACGATTTTATTCTGTGGAATATTTACACCTGCAATTCGAGCCATAATTTGAGATAAAATTTAGCCTTTTATATAAGATGAAAATTTAAAGTCAACTTTTTATAACTTTAAAAAGTCCTTGATTTGCTTGTTTATTTGATCAATTTCCAGGTTACCGTCAAGCTTGTAAAAGTTTTGTTTCGTTGAATAATAATTCAATACTGGTGAGGTTGTTTTCAAATAAGTTTCATATCTTTTTAGAATTGTATCTAAGTCGTCATCACCCCTTTTTTCTTCAAATTTCCTCTTTTCAATTCTTTTGACTATGGTTTCTTTATTTACATTTAAAAAGAAAATAAAATCAATTTGTTGTTTAGACTCTGTTAACAATAAATCTAAAGTTTTAGCTTGTTCAATAGTTCTTGGATAACCATCAAAAATTAATTTTCCTTTTTTGGTGGAGTCAAAAACTACTTTTTTCATAAGGTCATTTACAATTTCATCATCGACAAATTTACCTTCATTCATATAATTTATGATTTTCTTACCGATTTCCGTGTCTTTTTTGATTTCATCCCTCAACATATCTCCAGTTGAAACTTGGAAATTATCTAATACTTTAACGAGAAATTTTGCTTGAGTACCTTTACCTGCGCCTGGAGGACCAAATAAAATAATGTTCACTACTATCTTCCAAATTTAGTTTTTTTAATAAGTTGTTCGTATTGTGCACTCATTAATCTTGTCTGGATTTGTGTTACAGTATCGATTGCTACTACTACAACAATTAAGACTGAAGCTCCACCTAAATAAAAAGGAATAGGATAATTTGCTATCAAAAATTCTGGCATTAAACAAACTAACGTTAAATATAAAGCTCCAATAGTTGTCAGTCTTGTTAAGATTTCCTCTATATATCTTGCAGTACTTTCTCCAGGTCTAATACCAGGAACAAAGCCACCGTATTTTCTTAAATTTTCTGCAGTTTCATCTGGATTAAATACAATTGAAGTGTAAAAGAAAGTAAAAAAGATTATTCCTGAAGCATATAAAATCATGTAAAGAGGTTGTCCTTGTGAAAAAAAAGATAAAAAAGATGATACATTATCATTCTCTGAGATATTAAAATTGGTAAGAGTTGCGGGCAATAATAGTATAGCTGAGGCAAAGATTGCTGGTATTACACCAGCTGTGTTTATCTTTAAAGGAAGATGGGAAGAGTCACCTCCATACATTTTATTCCCCATTTGTCTTTTGGGGTAGTTTATCAATATTTTTCTTAGAGCTCTCTCCATAAAAACAATAAACATAATTGTAGCAATTAATAAAATAAAAATGAAGATGATCATAGTTGCTGATATTGCACCCGTTCTTCCTAATTCAAATGTTGTGACTAATGCTCTAGGTATTTCAGCGACGATACCAGAAAAAATGATTAATGATATCCCATTACCTATCCCTCTTTGTGTAATTTGCTCACCTAACCACATTAAAAAAATAGTACCAGCTACAATAGTAGTCACAGTGGTAATTTTAAAAAAAATACCTGGATTGATAACTAAATTTTCCGATGACTCCAAACCAACTGATAAGCCGTAACCTTGAATAGTTGCTAAGAGAACTGTTCCATATCTTGTAATCTGTGTAATTTTTTGTCTTCCGATTGTACCCTGGCTTTTTAAATTTTTAAAATAGTCTGAAACACCAGTAAGTAATTGAACTATAATTGAGGAAGATATGTAAGGCATTATTCCTAAAGCAAAAATTGCCATACGACTCACAGCACCACCCGCAAAAACGTTGAACATTCCTAACAAACCTTTTTGATTTCCCTCCATCATAATTTTTAATTGATCAGGATCTATTCCGGGTAAAGGAACAAATGTTCCAAACCTGTAAACTGCTAGGATAAATATAGTAAAAATTATACGATTTCTTAAATCGTTATTTTGTGTCATTGTACTCATATGATTTTATTTATTTGCTCTCTAAAATTTTAATTGTTGAGCCGTTCTTTGTAAGTTTTTCTTTTGCTGAATTAGATAAATAATGAACTTCTAAATTTAACTTATCTTTGATTTCACCCTGACCAAGGATCTTAATTTTTTCATATTTTTTTTTTATAATTTTCGAACTATGTAAATATTTTATATCTATCTTTTCAGATGATTTTATTCTTTTAGACTCTATGAACTGTTGCAAATCACCTAGATTTAGTTTGCCTATTTTGGTTTTATTGAATGAATTAAAACCTCTTTTAGGTAATCTTCTATATAAAGGCATTTGACCACCTTCAAAACTTTTAATTGCAACACCAGATCTTGATTTTTGACCTTTAACACCTCTTCCAGATGTTTTGCCTTTTCCAGATCCAATACCTCTTCCAACTCTGATTTTTTTTGTTTTCAGTTTAGTTAAACCATTAAGCATCATTATCCTCTTTTTTCTATTATTTCTGAAATTTTTTTATTTCTTATAATTGATATTTGCTTTGGTGAGTTTTGTTTTTTTAAAGCTTTAAGACATGCTCTGATAACATTATGAGGATTTGCTGTTCCAAGTGATTTTGCTACTATATCTTTTATACCAAGCACTTCACATACAGCTCTTACCGGTCCACCAGCAATAATACCTGTTCCTTTTGGTGCTGCTCTCATTTTGATTTTTCCAGCACCGTCTTTACCAGAAACATCATGATGAATAGTTCTTCCCTCTCTTAAAGGTATTTGAATTAAATTTCTTCTGGCCATTTCATTAGCTTTTTTAATAGCATCTGGAACTTGTTTAGATTTTGCGTGTGCAATACCAATTTTTCCACTTTGATTTCCAACAACTACTAATGCGGAAAAACCAAATCTTCTACCACCCTTAACAACTTTTGTAATTCTGTTTACGTGAACAAGTTTTTCTATAAATTCATTTTCTTTAGACATGTTAAAATTCCATTCCGTTTTTTCTTAATGTTTCAGCAAAAATCTTTACTCTTCCATGGTACTTAAATTGACCTCTATCAAAATAAATTTTCTTGATATTTTTTTCTCCTGCTTTTTTAGCCAATTTCTCAGCAACTATTTTTGAAAGA
>CACKRX010000002.1 GCA_902602575.1 uncultured Pelagibacteraceae bacterium
GTTTTGAACAAAATTGGAGAACCTTACATTAAGTCCTCGTCCTATGATGATCAGTCAAAATCTGGACTAGGTCTTGGAATTTTTATCGGAAAAACTTTACTTGAAAGAAATGGCGCAAAAGTAATTTGTAGAAATTCAAAAACTAGATCTGGGGCAGAAGTTCTATTAACGTGGAAAAATAAAGATCTAAAAAACCTTTAGTTTAATTTTTTTGGATTCTTCTTTTTTTCGAATAAATTGCTTAGTTGAGAAATCATAACATCACCTAATTCTTGAACATCAGAAATTTTAATTGCTTTTTTATAGTATCTCGAAACGTCGTGACCTATACCAATTGCAAGCAGTTCAATATCTGAGTTAGACTCAATAAATTTAACAGTTTTTTTTAGATGTTTCTCCAAATAATCCCCTGAGTTTACAGACAAAGTCGAGTCATCAACAGGAGCTCCATCAGAAATAATCATCATTATTTTTCTCTCTTCTTTTCTTCTAACAAGTCTATTAAATGCCCATAAAATTGCTTCTCCATCAATATTTTCTTTAAGCAATCCCTCTTTAAGCATTAATCCGAGATTTTTTTTTGACTGTCGCCAGTGAACATCGGCTGCTTTATAAATTATATGTCTTAAATCATTAAGTCTTCCAGGATTTTTTGGTTTTCCGCTCTTACTCCATTTTTCTCTAGCTTCTCCACCTTTCCAGTTTTTGGTTGTAAATCCAAGTATCTCAACTTTAACATTACATCTTTCAAGTGTTCTTGAAAGTATATCTGCGCATAACGCAGCAATAGTTATTGGTCTTCCACGCATTGATCCTGAGTTGTCAATTAAAAGTGTTACTATGGTATCTTTAAACTCATAATCTTTTTCTTTTTTAAATGAGAGAGAGTTTTGAGGATCTATAATTATTCTACTTAGTTTAGAGCTATCTAATAAACCTTCTTCCAAATCATATTCCCATGATCTATTTTGCTTTGCTAACAATTGCCTTTGTAATTTATTAGCAAGTTTAGTTATTACATCCTGAAAACTAGTAAGTTGTTGATCTAGATTATTTCTTAGTTTTTTGATTTCCTCATCTTTTTCTAAATTCTCAGCCTTTTCAGTTTCATCAAAATTAATCGTAAAAATTTTATATTCTTTATTACTTTTTGAAATATTTAGTTTTTGAATAATATTTTCTGGGTTTTCTTTTTGGTCTCCATCTTCTAAAAATTCTTCTTCCATCCTAAACTCATTTAGATCTCCACCCCCTTCCAAACTTTTATTTTCACTAGTTTCCTCTGCTTTACCTTCTTTATCTTCATTATTATTGTCATCCTTATTGTTTTGATTATTTTCATTATCATTACTGTCATCACTACTTTCATTTTTAACTTCATTTTCGTTTTCAAATATCTCCATGTTTTGAAATATTTCTGAAAACTTTTCGTTGTATTTATCTTGATCAGTTATATTTTTCTTTAAAAATTGTGTATGTTTTTTAATATTTTTATCAAATTTATCTTCCCAAAAACTTAAGATCTTATTAGTTACATTATTCAACTTGATATCTAAAAAATTTTTTAAAAGGTATAATTCAAATGCTTCTGAAACATTTACATCCTCCCTTTTTTTTAGATTACTTTCTTTTTTTTTTAAAATTTTATTATAGTAATTTTCGTTGATGTTTTTTTTTATACCGTAAAGCATATCAGAGCCTAATAATTCACACCTTATTTTTTCTGAAATTTCATAAAATATTTTGTAAGACTGATTCTTTGGAAAATTTTTTTTCAAAATATTTTTATTTGAAAACTTTTTTTTCAATGCATAAGAGTCAGTAAGGGCACGAAATTTTATGTAATCTTCTCTAGAATATAAATTTGAAATTTTATAATCCTCGATGTCCTTCTGATTTTCTTTTTTACTTAAATTATCAATTTCCTCTGAA
Organism: uncultured Pelagibacteraceae bacterium; assembly: GCA_902602575.1. Taxonomy (GTDB): domain Bacteria; phylum Pseudomonadota; class Alphaproteobacteria; order Pelagibacterales; family Pelagibacteraceae; genus Pelagibacter. The sequence continues at coordinate 1,933 of CACKRX010000002.1, forward strand.
ATAACTTTATATGTTGAATCTAATGCTTGTTTAAATCTTTCTTTGAAAAATTCTTCTTTTTTACTCATTAGATTGCTTATTGATAACCGCTTCTGGCAAGTCCTCTCCAAAACATCTTTGGTAATACTCAGCAATAATATTTTTCTCTACATCATCACATTTATTCAAAAAAGTAACCCTAAATGAATATCCAATATCTTTAAATATTAGATTATTTTCAGCCCAATGCATAACTGTTCGTGGACTCATTACTGTTGAAATGTCACCGGATACAAACCCCTTTCTAGTGAGGGAGGCGACCTTAATCATATTGGCAATTTCTTCTTTTCCTTTTGAATTGTTATAAGATTTATTTTTTGCCAGTATTATCTCCATCTCTTTTTCCAAACTTAAATAATTAAGGGATGTAACTATATTCCATCTATCCATTTGCCCCTGGTTTATTTGCTGTGTACCGTGATATAGTCCAGTAGTATCGCCTAGACCAACTGTATTTGAAGTTGCAAATAACCTAAAGTACTTATGTTGTTTTAAAACTTTATTTTTATCAAGAAGAGTAAAATTTCCTTCCGCTTCCAAAACTCTTTGAATTACAAACATAACGTCAGGTCTACCAGCATCGTATTCATCAAAAACCAGTGCGATAGGATTCTGTATAGACCAAGGCAAAATACCTTCTTGGAATTCTGTTATTTGTTTTCCATCTTTTATAGTAATGGCATCCTTTCCAATCAAATCAATTCTACTTATATGACTGTCCAAATTCACTCTAATACAGGGCCAGTTTAATCTTGCTGCAACTTGTTCAATGTGAGTAGATTTACCTGTTCCATGATATCCTTGAACTAATACCCTCTTGTTGAAAGAGAAACCTGACAATATTGCAAGTGTAGTATCTTTATCAAATTTATAATTTTTATCTATTTCTGGAACATATTCATTTTTTTTTGAGAATGCATCTACTTCAAGATTTGAATCAATTCCAAAAGTTTGCTTTACAGAAATTTTTATGTCCGGAATCGTATTTATGTTTTCATTCATTTTTTATAAGACCTTTTTAGTTGTGTATAAGCCAATGTTATAATCTTTAATTTTTCTTCGTATTTTTTATTCCCAGAGTTTTTATCAGGGTGAAATCGTTTGACAAGTTTTTTAAACTTATCTCTTATAATGGTCCATTCTGTGCCTATATTTAATCTTAAAATGTTGAAAGCTTTTATATCATCATCCGAAAAGTTGAATTGTCGCAATTTGGAAGACCTTATATCGTCATTATTAATTCCATCCAAACTTTCCTTGAGAGTATTATTCCATAAAATCTTAAAAAAATTATCTTGTCCGCTAAAATTTTGGGTTGGTTTATGCCAAGTCATATCGGATTTAATAAACTCATTAATTTGATTATCTGTCATATTTGCAAAGTAATTCCAATTTTTATTAAATTCTCTTATATGCTCTAAACAAAGGTACCTAAAATCTTTGCTATTATCTTTTTCAATTGGAGCCTTGTACTCACCAATTTTATTACAGTTATTCCAGTCGCATATAATTTTCATTATAGTATTATTATAATACATTTTATGGAAATAAATAAATTAATTGAAATAGTAAAAGAAAAAATTACAAAAGAAATTATTTTACAAGAAATAAATGTAGAGGACAAATCATTTCTACATAAGGATCACAAAAATAATTCTCCAAACAAATTTCACATCAAAATTACAATTATCTCTGATGAGCTTAAACTAAAAAAAAAAATTGACTCTACTAAGAGAATTTATAAGATTTTAGAAAATGAGTTAAAAAATTATATTCACTCTATTCAATTATCAATAAATTAAAGTTTTTAAAAATGATCTAATATTGTTTTCTCTAAATGATTTATTCAATATGGGTTTTTCAATACTTTTAAGGAGAATCAAATTTATTTTACTATCTTTATTCTTTTTATCTTGTTTCATATAAAAAATAATTTTTGATATATCTTTAATTTTAAAATATTTATTTAAACTATCATAATTTAATTTTCTCAAGTGCTCAATGATTTGTCCATAATCATTCTTTTTTAAAATATTTTTTTTTCTGCTAAATTCAACAGCTGACATAATACCTAATAAAACAGCCTCACCGTGATTTAGCCCTTTATTATACCCAACTGTTGCCTCATAAGCGTGGGCAAAAGTATGACCTAGATTAAGAACTTTTCTAATATTTTTTTCCTTTTCATCTTTCTCAACTATTTCCTTTTTGATTAAACAACTTTTATAAATTGTTTTTTCTAAAACTTTATGATTATGACTCAAAATCTTAATAAAATTTCTTTTCAGAAAATTGAAAAATATTTTATCTTTTATAAGAGAATGTTTAAGAATTTCAGCATATCCACATACCATTTCTCTTTTAGGTAAACTCTTTAAAAAGTCTATATCCGAAACAACTAGTGAAGGTTGATAAAAAGATCCTATCATATTTTTTCCAGATAAAGAATTAATCCCTGTCTTACCACCAATTGCTGAGTCAACCTGACTCAGTAAAGTTGTGGGTACATTAATAAAATTTAAACCTCTTTTAAAAATACTTGATGCAAACCCACATACATCTCCACAAATACCTCCTCCGACAGAAATTAAACTATCATTTCTGCTAAAATTATTCTTTTCAAGAATTTTTACAATAGACGAAACGGTTTTTAAATTTTTACTTTTTTCATTAAAAACAATTTTTTTCTTTTCTATTATATTCTTATTAAATCTACTTATCATAGATTTTATCATTTGAGCTGGTACTTTACTGTCATAAACAAGCAAAAATTTTTGAGAATATATTCTTTCATTTAAAATTATTTTATTTATCTTTGAGCAAAGATTTTTTCCAATAACTATACTATAATTATTTATATTAGTTTTAACTTTTAATTTCATTTTTTTTTAATATTGAAACTATTCTATCCACAATTTCGTTTTTTTTATGATTATCACAATCTATTTTGAAATTTGATTTAGAATAATAGTTATTTCTATCTAGCATCATTTTTTCAATTTCTTGATCTTTTAATCCCTGAATAAGTGGTCTTTTTGAAGATTTCCTAATCCTCTTAATAATTGTTGAGGGTTTCCAATTTAACCAAAATGACAATGAATTATTTTTGACATTCTTTCTGACTTTTTCATCTAGAAACGAACCGCCCCCCAAAGATAAAACTAATTCTTTTTCTTTAGAGTCTAGAAGTGATAAAATTGTTTTAACTTCTATCGTTCTAAAATACTTTTCACCTTTAAGTTTAAAAATTTGGCTTATTGTTTGTTTTTCAATTGCTTCAATTTTTTGATCTAGATCTATAAATTTCATATTCATTTTTTTTGATAATAATGCACCAATTGTTGATTTTCCTGATCCCATCATGCCTATTAAAACAATTTTTTTTTTTATTTTCATAATTTTCTAAGTTGAAAAAACACAAATATGTCTTAATTTGAATTTAATAAAAAGTATATGCAATTTTATAAAAAGACAAGCATTGGCAGCTCTGTAAATCCACTAAAAATCATAATTAAAGTAGTTGTGGTTTTGGCGATCCTCCTTGGAATTTTAGTGTTAGTTAGTAAAATAGATTTCCCTTCACCAAATCAACTAATTGAAAAAAAGATCCCACAAGAAAACTTGAAAATTGTTAAATAATTTTTTCATAATTTTTTTAATTTTAATATTTTTTTCTAAATTTGCTTTAAGTAATGAGCCTACGGATATTTGGAGTCTTGAGAAAAAAGAAAAAAGCAGCGAAGAAAATATAACAATTGATAATTCATCAAGTGAAATAGAAAATAAGAAAATTAAGATTAATGCTGGCATTACAGATGACATAAAGGTCTCAGAAGAAAATTTCACTGACAAAAATGATTTGGTTGTTGGGATATATGACCCTGGAAAATATGGGTTCGAATTAGACATGTGGACAAAATCAGACGGAAAAAAAATATATAATCTTAAAAAGAAAATTAATTCTATGAACCTTTCTAATGATGCTAGCGATATCTATAAAAAAATTCTTTTAACTAACACCTTTCCTCCAAAAGATAATTTGGATAAAAAAAAATTTTTTGATTTAAAAGCAGAATGGTTAATTAAAAATGGAGATCTCGATTTAATAATTGAGTATGTAACTAAAAATCTAGATATAATATCAAATGAAAATTTGATTAAATTTGTTTTAAATGAATATTTGTCTAAAGCAGAAATAAAAGAGGCATGTAGTTTATTTAAAAGGATAAATCAAAATTTTAATGATTATTATCTCAAAAACTTTTCGATATATTGCTTGATACATAGTAAGCAAAATGATCTTGCCATGATGCGTTTTGATTTAGAAAAGGAGTCTGGTTACTCAGATCCTTTTTTTGAAAAAAAATTTAATTCATTAATGGAACTTTCAAAAGATGATAATACTTCATCAGATAAAAATCTTTTAAATTTACATCTTTCTTTTAATACAATTAAAGATTTTAAATATGTGCCCACAAAAAAAACCTCAAAGCTATTTTGGACTTATTTAAGATCTAACAACTTGCTAGACAGTACTATTGATATTGATACTGCTGATGAAGAAAAAATCTCATTACTAGAAAAAGCTACGCATGAGAGAAATTACAACGAGAAAGATTTACTTAATATTTATAAGAAATTTCAATTTTCCGTTGATCAACTTCTTAATATAGAGAGGGAAAAAGAGGATTTATCAAACATAAAAGCCAGAGCCCTGATGTATCAAGGTATTTTATTGAATGATGACCCTAACAAGATAACGAAACTTTCTAAAGATTTAAAATCATCCTTTACTAATGATGGTCTAAAAGATGCCTTTAAAGATGAACTAAGGTTTATTTTGGAGAGATTTAAAGAAAGCGAATTAAGTTCAGATTTAACAGACTTTTATGTTTTGAATTCTAAAGTAGAAAATCCAAATAAAAAAATAAAATACAACAACAAAATTTTACATCAATCAAAAATTATAAATTATTTTATACAAGAAAAACCTTCTAAGAAAAAAACAGAAAAAGATTTAAATAATTTTTTAAAAAAAATTAAAAAAAGCAAAAAAAATTATTTAATAACCAAAGATGTAATTGTTATAGAGTCTTTAAAATTTGATGGTATTGAAATTAATGAGGAATACAGTGATCTTTATACAATTAATGAAAATACAATGCCTATAGATATACAGGTTTTAATTAATGACGGAGAAATTGGTTTAGCAATGTTAAGGATTATAGAAATAATTGGTGAAGATGAACTTAAAAATCTTGGCTCGGAAACTCTTTATTTCTTAGTAAATGCACTAAATCAAATGGACATCGATCTAATAAGAAATGAAATCCTTTCTGCAATCCTACCAGTTAGAGTATAATTTTTGTTATGACAAAAAGAAAAATCATACTGGTTCCAGATGAAATACTTAAAAAAAAATCTCAAAAGATTGAGAAAATAACCACAAAAGAAAAAAAGTTAGCAGATGATTTGTTTGAAACAATGTACAAAAATAATGGCATAGGTCTTGCTGCTGTCCAAGTTGGTGTTTTGAGAAGAATGATCGTAATTGATGTTTCAAAAAAAGATGAAGAAAAAAAACCTTTTTGTTTAATAAATCCAGTCATAAAATCTTTCGGTAAAGATAAGTCGACATATGAAGAAGGTTGTTTGTCGATACCTGAAACATTTATTGAGATTGAAAGACCAAAAACCTGTATTGTTGAATACGTTGATATTTCAGGAAATAAAACAAACATGGAATGTGATGGTTTACTATCCACATGTATTCAACACGAAATTAATCACTTAGACGGCAAGCTGATCATTGATTTTTTGTCAAAGTTGAAAAAAGATATTCTAATAAAAAAATTATCTAAAAACAAAAATACATCTAGTAGAGTAATTGTGTAAATGTCAGATAATATTATTTTTATGGGAACTTCAAAATTTGCCGTTCCTATACTTGAAAAGATAAGTGAGAGTAAACTCAATATTTCTGTTGTTTACACACAGCCACCAAAAAAATCTAGCAGGGGAATGAAAGTTCAAAAAACTCCAATTCATGTAAAATCTGAATTACTTGGCTTACCAATTAGAACTCCGAGCAGTCTTAAAAATAATATTGATGAGTATAATTTTATAAAAAGAATAAAACCCATAATTGTTATAGTAATTTCATATGGTCAAATTATACCTAAGGAATTTTTTGAACTTTCCAAAAATGGTTTTTTAAATATTCATGCATCTATCTTGCCCAAATTTAGGGGCGCCGCACCAATACAGAGAGCAATAATGAGCCAGGATATTGAAACGGGAATTAGTTTTATGAAAATTAATGAACATTTAGATGCTGGTCCTGTTCTTGAAACTTTTAAAATTAAAATTGACTTAGATTTAAATGCAACTGAGCTTGAAGAAAAATTATCTCAACTAGCAGCCTTAAAAATTATTGAAAACATAGATAGTATTATAAGTGGTAAAGCGAATTTTAAAGAACAAGACCATTCCAAGGCAACATATGCTGAAAAAATAAATAAAGCAGAGGGGAAGATATTTTGGAGTGATAGTGCCAAAAAAATCATTGGAAAAATAAATGGTTTGCACCCTAATCCAGGAGCGTATTTTATGTTTAAAGGAGATAGATATAAAATATTAAAAGCTGAAATTGGAAATGGATCAGGGCCCAACGGTGAAGTTCTTAATGACAAACTTGAGATAGCATGCTCAAATAATGAAAGCATAAAGGTTATTGAGATTCAAAAAGAGGGAAAAAAAATTCAAGAAATAAATGAATTTTTGAATGGTTCAAAAATAAGTAAAGGCTGCATCCTTAATGAATAGATATCAAATTCTTATTGAATATGTTGGTACTAATCATAATGGATGGCAAGTACAGAGAAAAGGGAAAACAATTCAAGGGAGAATTCAAAACACTATTTCTAAAATTTTTAAAGAAAAGGTAAATATAATAGGATCAGGCAGAACTGATTCCGGAGTACATGCTTTAGAACAATCAGCTCATTTTGACACAAGTACGAAAATAAAAGATAACTATAAATTTTTAAAATCAATTAATCATTTTTTATCGAGATACGGCATTAGTATTCTAGACTTAAAAAAAAGGAAGCTTACTTTTCACGCTAGATATTCTGCTAAAGCGAGGGTATATAAATATGTTATTTTAAATCGTAAATCTGGATCTGTGTTAAAAAATAAAAGGTGTTGGCACATAATTAAAAAACTAAATCTAGCAATGATGAAAAAAGGAGCAAAAAAATTAATTGGTACAAAAGATTTTTCAACATTTAGATCATCAAGTTGTTCTGCGAAAACTCCAGTAAGAACAATTAAATCAATAGAATTTCTAACTAAAAAAGACATTATTGAGATTGAGATAAAAGCTCAGTCATTCCTTCAAAATCAAGTAAGATCGATGATTGGTTGTTTGAAGTATATTGGTGAGGGTAAGTGGAGTATTCAAAAATTTGAAAAAATAATTAAATCCAAAAAAAGAATTAATTGTGCACCTCCTGCTCCAGCAGAGGGACTATATTTGACTAAAGTGATTTATTAGTTTTTTTTTTAATAGCGAATTTTTTATTTATCCTAAACCTTGAACCTGCTCTTACAATATATCCGCAACAATTTTTTGCACCACATTTACAAGGGAACTGTTTATAGTCTTTATCAAATCCAAAACCATAGTCGCAAGTGAGTTCTTCCCCTTTTTTAATATCTCTTATTGCTGATACCCAGACCTTATAACCTTTTCCCTCATAGTCACAATTATTATTACATGAATGATTAATCAAACCTGCAGTATTCCAATGAAAATCTCCATCTAAGGTATATCTATTATTAAGTGTGAATAAATAGATTGGTTTATTATTGTCAAATTTTGCTGACTCTTCAACTTCTTTATTTGTAATGATTTTTCCAATATAATTAATTATTATTGTTCCTTCTTTAATATCTTTTGTTGCATATAAACCTCGCTTGTTGTCTATTTTAGACTTTTTAATCTTATACAGTTTCATTAATTATTTTCTACGAGAGCATTTACATGATTAAATGCACTATCTGCAAGGGCATTAAGGTCGTACCCTCCTTCTAACACTGATACAACTTTTCCATTAGTGAATTCGTTTGTTGCTTTAAGAGTTCTTTTTGTAATCTCATAAAAATCTTCAGATTTTAATTCAAACTGCGCTAAAGGATCAGCAATATTAGCATCGAAACCCATACTTAAAATCAAAAATTCAGGTTTAAATTCAACTAGCTTATCTAAAACTCTATCCAAAGCATTCATATATTTTTCTGATGTAGTCCCAGCAGGAAGAGGCACATTGAAAATGTTATTGTGTTTACCTTTTTCTTTTTCACTTCCAGTTCCTGGATAAAATGGATATTGGTGAGTAGATAAATATAAAACATTTTTATTATCATAAAAAATATCTTGTGTACCATTTCCATGATGAACATCTGGATCGAATATTGCAATTTTTTTATATTTATACTTTTCAATAAGGTAATGAGCGGCAACTGCACAATTATTATAGATGCAAAAACCCATCGCTTTATTTTTTTCTGCATGGTGTCCAGGAGGTCTTACTACACAAAAAGCATTTCTAAATTTCTTCTGTTCAACGCCATCTACTGCTTTAATTACTGATCCCACCGCATCTATTGTAGCATCTTTGCTTCCAGGTGAAATAATAGTGTCGCCATCTAAAAATTTTAATCCTTGATTAGGAAAACTTTTTTTAACCATGCTAACATAATCTTCACCATGTGCTTTTTTTAGTATATTTTCATCAAAGGAGATTGGCTTATCCCAAATTAAACTTTTATTTTTTTTAAGTCTTTCAGTTATCGCAGTAACTCTTTTAGGTTGTTCAGGGTGACCATCACCTGTTAAATGATTAACTGAAGTTTTTGAAGATATTATCGCAGTTTTCACTAAAAATAGTTATTAAGAATATTAGCATAAATTTTTGTTAATTTTTTAAGATCATTTAGGGATACTGCTTCATCAACTTTATGCATTGTCTTTCCTACAAGGCCAAATTCTAAACATGGAGAAATATTTTTTAGAAATCTAGCGTCAGATGTTCCTCCGGTTGTCGAAAGTTTTGGTTTAATTTTTGTAATTTTTTTTACAACATTCTGTATCATATTTGTCGTAGCATTTTGTTTTACTAAAAATGCTTCACCAGAAACTCTGTAATCTATTTTAAATTTTGATTTATTCTTTGTATTAATTTTACTTAAAATTTTATTAATTCTTTTTTTGATAGAACCTGATGAGTGCTTGTTATTAAATCTTATATTAAAAGTTGCATTAGCAACTCTCGGGATAACATTATCAGCTTTATTATCAATATTTATTTTCGTTATCTCTAAATTTGTTGGCTGAAAGTTTTTGGCACCTTTATCAAACTTTATATTTTTTAATTCATTTAAAACTTTAACAATTATCGTTGAGGGATTATTTGCTCTATGAGGATAGGCAACATGCCCTTGCATACCAATTATTTCTATTTTTCCAGTTAAACTTCCTCTTCGACCAATTTTTATCATTTCTCCTAATTTATTTGGATTCGTTGGTTCACCAACCAAACAAAAATTAATTTTTTCCTTTTTCTTTTTTAAATAATCTACGACTTTTTTTGTACCGTTTACCGCATCTCCTTCTTCATCACCTGTTATTAATAGACTAATTGATCCATTGAAACTTTTATTATTATTCAAAAAAATACTTACAGCTGAAACAAAAGCAGCTACTGAGCCTTTCATATCATTCGCACCTCTACCAACTAAATGACCTTTTTTAACAGAAGGTCTGAAAGGATTAACTGTCCAGTCTTTAATATCTCCAGGGGGCACAACATCTAAATGGCCCGCAAAACAAAAATTAGGCCCTTTACTTCCTAGTCTAGCATATAAATTTTTTACCGGTTGAAAATTTTTTTCTTTGAAATTTAAAATTTTAGTTTTGAAACCCATTTTCTTTAATTTTTTTTCTAAAAATTTCATTACACCAGCGTCTTTAGGTGTTATTGATGGAAACTTCATTAGCTCTTTGGCTAATTGTAATTCATTTATTTTTTGCATAATTAGTCTCTTAAAAGATCGTTAATTGATGTCTTTGACCTCGTCTTTGCGTCAACAGTTTTTATTATATGAACAGCATAAAGATCTTTATGAGTGCCAGGTACCACTACCGAATAAGGTGGAACATGCCCTTTTGTAACCTCGCCATTTGATCTATTTACAATTTTTGTACTTTGACCAATGTAACATCCCATTGAAAGAACGCTTCCTTCTCCCACTATAACACCCTCTACAACTTCTGACATTGCTCCAACGAAGACGTTATCCTCAATTATAGTTGGAAGTGCTTGAGCTGGTTCTAAGACTCCACCAATACCTGAACCAGCAGATATATGACAATTTTCTCCAATTTGACAGCAGCTACCAGCTCTACTAAAAGTATCCATCATTGTTCCAGCACCGATGTACGCTCCTATGTTTACATAACAAGGCATGAGCACGGCATTTTTTCCGATGAAAGATCCTGGTCTTACCGGACTGTTTGGTGTCATTCGAAATCCAGCAGCCTCATGTTGTTCCTTTGTCCAATTAGCTGTTTTACCTTTTAATAAGTGAGCTTTATCGTACCAGCTACTATACGGACCGCTTAAATTATCCATAGGGTAAATTCTAAAACTAAGCATGATAGCCTTTTTAAGATATTGGCGAGTTTTCCATTCCCCATTAATTTTTTCTGCTACTCTAGACTTACCACTATCTAAATCTTTAATTACTTGATTTATTGCATCCTTCAAAGATTGATCTGAATCTTGATTTACTTGGTCTTTTTTTTCCCAAGCGTCATTAATTATTTTTTCTAAGGACATAATTTATTTACTTTTTAATAACCTTATTTCCTTAAGAAATAAAGATAGATTTTCAATTTTATGAGAAATATAATCTTTATCAGAGTCAATTTTTCCAAAATGTTCATCATTGATTAACCAAACAGTTGTACAGCCTTTTTCAAAGCCAATACTTAAATTTTTAGCTATATCCTCTATATAAATTGTTTCTTTGGGTTTAATACCAAATTTTTTGACCATTAAATCAAAGGTCTGGGCTTCTGGTTTAGGAACATATCCAGCGTCTTTTATATCGAATACTTTTTCTTTTCCAAAAAGATCGTAAATACCTAATCGTGTTAAAATATTTTGAGCATGTTCAGCGCTACCATTTGTAAAAATAAATTTTTCCATATCTAAATTCTCTAGTTCAATTCTCAGTATTTTGTCTTCTTTCATAAATGAAATGTCAATATCATGTACATATTTAAGAAACTCATCCCCAATAACATTATGATGTAACATTAGACCATTAAGACTTGTATTGTATTTGTAAAAATAATTAGTTTGAAGTTCTTTTGCCTTTTTTTCATCCAAACCAAGTTTTTCTTGAATAAAAAGAGTCATTCTTTTTGATACAAGACCAAAGACTTTTTCTAAAGGATAACCATTATGAGAACCATAGCAAACCCCATCAAGGTCCAAAAGAAGGTATTTCATTTCTTTCAAACTTTTCATTTTCTTATTAATGTTCCCGATCCTTTATCGGAAAATAATTCAAATAAAACTGAACGAGGTTTACGACCGTCAATTATACCAACTGCAGTTACATCGTTTTTCACAGCATCAAGACAAGTATTAATTTTTGGTATCATACCCTCAGTAATTGTTTTATCCTCTATCATTTCGATTATTTTTGAAGAATTGATTTCTGAAATAAGTTTTTTCTCTCCATTTAAAACACCCTCAACATTTGTCATTAAAAGCAGTCTTCTTGATTTAAGAGATTTTGCAACTGCCCCAGCCGCATGATCTCCATTAATATTATAGGTCTGTTTATTTTCTCCTAGCCCTAAAGGGGAGATAATGGGTATAATATTATTTTTTAATTTTCCAAAAATAGTCTCTATATTAATTTTATTAGGAATTCCCACAAAACCAAGTTCTTTTTGTTCAGGAATAATTTCTATAACATTATCTTTTTTTGTATGCAGTGAGGCTGCCTGGGACCCAATTTTTTTTAAAGAATTTACAATATCTTCATTAAAATCAATAAGTACAGTCTCGACGACACTTATAATTTTTTCATCAGTAACTCTAAGACCTCTAACAAATTTGGACTCAATATTTTGTTTAGATAACTCCCTTTTTATTCTTGGTCCTCCTCCGTGCACAACAACCACTTGCAAACCAAGCTTATTAAGCACACTTAAATCTTTGATGAAATTGTCAAAAATTTTTCTATCAATAAATACATTTCCTCCATATTTAATAACTATTATTTCATTTTTGTATTTCTCAATATATTTCAAAACTTCTTCAACTGGCGGTCCGTCTGTAGGTAAGATCTTTTTTAAATCCATTATTGAGAGGTTTTCACAGTAGTTCTCTTCATAATGACGTACTGTTGAGCCATTGTAAGAATATTGTTGGCCGTCCAATACAGAACTAATCCCGAAGGGAAAGGTGCAAGTATTACAGTTAAGAAGACAGGAAAGAACATAAAAATTTTCTTTTGTATATCATCTTGTGGAGCTGGATTAAGTTTCTGTTGCGCCCACATTGTTAAGCCCATCAGCACTGGAAGCGCTCCTATAGTCATAAAATCTGGAGGTGTCCAGGGTATCAATCCAAATAAATTAAAAATGCTTGTCATGTCCTTTTCTGAGAGATCTTTTATCCATCCAAAGAAAGGCTGGTGTCTCATTTCAATTGTTACAAATAACATTTTATAAATAGCGAAAAAAAATGGTATAGAAATTAAAATTGGTACACAACCACTTACGGGATTTACTCCTTCTTTTTTATAAAGTTGCATTATTGCCTGCTGAAGTTTCATCTTATCATCTTTATGTACTTCTTTTAGACGAGCCATTTCTGGTTGCAAAATTTTCATACGACTCATCGATCTAAATGCATAATTATTGAGTGGAAAGAAAACCAATCTTAAACAAACAGTTATTAAAATAATTGCTACTCCGTAATTTCCTGCAAATTTAAAGAAGTAATCATTTAAAAAGAATAAAGGTTTTACAATCCAATAAAACCAACCCCAGTCAATGACAAGGTCAAATTTTGATAATCCTAATTTTTCATTATACTCATCAATTACATCTACTTCTTTCGCAGCAATAACAATGTCAACTTTATTATTAATTTGCTTATTAGGTTGTGACTCTAAAGGCTCAGTTTCTATGTAACTAATCTTAAATTTTTCACTGTACTCAAAGTCTGCTCTAAAATTTTTGTTCTTTTCTGGTATTAAGCTTGTTACCCAATACTTATCAGTAACACCTAGAAAACCTTTTTCAGCATTTATAGAATATTTTTTGTCAATCACATCATCATAATCTTTTTCTACTAACTGATCATCAAACACTCCAAGTGGCCCCTCATGTAAAATAAAAAAATTTACTATATCTCTAGGAATATTTTTTCGGATAATTTGGCTATAAGGATAAAAATTATATATTTTGTTAGTATTATTTTTTATTTTTTGGTTAACAGTAAACAAAAATTTATTATCAATACTAATAATTTTTTCAAAAGCAAGTCCTTGAGCATTTTTCCATATTAATTTAACGTCATTTCCTGGAGAAAGTTTTGTGTTTCCCTCTACTTTCCATTTTGATTTATTATTTGGTAAATCAATATTTTTATTGTTACTAACCCAGCCTGTTTCTAAGTAATATGTATCAGAAGCGTTTCTTGGATTTAGTAATACTACCTTCTTTGTACCCTCGAGTTTTTCATTATAATTTTTAAAAAGTAAATCATCTATAATTGCACCTTTTAAAGAAATTGAACCCTTAACGTTATCGTTTTCAAATATAATTCTTTTATCTTTGTTTAAAGCCTCTTTTCTTGAAAGAAGGTTATTAGTTTCAGAATTTTCTATCTCTGGAGCATCTAAACTTTTAACTGAGTCTATTCTTTTCTGTTTTATTTTTTCTCGATCTTCAGGGGATGGTGAAAAAAATAAAGACCATAAAATAATTATTGCTGCACTAAGTGATATAGCTGCGATTATATTTTTATTTGAGTCCATTTTTAATTTTTATTTTTCTTAACTGGTTCAAATCCCTCACCACCACCAAGGAATTTAATAGGATGACAACTTAAAACTCTTTTGGTGCCTTTGAAAAAACCTTTTATCAAACCATACTCCTTTAAAGACTCTATAAAATACTCTGAACAAGTTGGTAAATACCTACAGTTGTTACCCAGCAAAGGTGAGATTAAGTACTGATAAAACTTTATTATCTTGATAATAATCTTGGTTAAAATCTTCATTAACTTATTTTTTCAAAACTTTTTTGTAATGCCTCTTTAATTTCCTCGTATTTTTCCTCTAAAACACTTTTTTTTGCAAGAACTAAATAAGAAAAGTTAAGATTTAAGTTAGCTATTTTAGTTATTGCATATGTCATATTTTTAAGCCTTCTTTTTATCTTATTTCTATCAACAGCTTTACCCATTTTCTTTTTTGCCACAAAACTAATATTGAGACATGTATTTTTCTTATCAGGAATCTTTTTATAGAAAATTGTGAGATAAGAATTGGAAATTTTTCTTCCATTAAGAAGTTTTTTAAAGTCCTCATTCTTTGAGAGACTTTTGATTTTAGTATTCATTAAACAGTTAGTTTTTTTCGACCTTTTTTTCTTCTTCTGGCAAGAAGTTTTTTTCCACCCTTTGTTTTCATTTTTGATCTAAATCCGTGGCGTCTTTTTCTGACAAGTTTACTTGGTTGATAAGTTCTTTTCATAAGATTTTAATTATGTAGTATTAAAAATTTAAGTACTTATAATGTAAAATTTATAATATGCAAACTATGAAAAACGTAAAAATATGGTTAGGTTTAGCCTATATTATATTCTTGGGATTATTTTTATACTTCTTGTTAACTTATATAAGTATTGAGGAATTAACTTCATATAGTTTTCTCAAATCAAATAGTGAGTATCTTATTAATTTTAAACAAAATAATATAATATTCACATCTTTTATATTTATTATATTTGGAATTGTTTGGATTTCTTTACTTCAAGGATTTGGGTCTCCATTAGGATTGATTTGTGGATATATTTTCGGACCTTACTTTGGAACTTTAATTTTTTCATTAACTTTTGCTTTAGGATCCAGTGTAACGTTTATCGTCGCTAACTTTTTTTTTAAAGATTATATCATTGAAAAAATACAAAATAAGTATCAATATCTAAACGATAAAATAAGAAATAATCAGTTTTTAGCAGTTGCCCTTCTCAGATTTCTTGGTGGAATTCCAATACAGATACAAAATCTAATTCCAGTATTATTTGATGTAAAATTAAAAAACTATTTTTTCGGAACTTTATTTGGAGTTGTTATTCAAGCATTTATTGTTTGTTCATTAGGATCAGCTCTAGAAAAAAAAATATATGAAAATGATGAATTGCCTAAAATATTAGATCTTCTAAAAACTCAAGAAATTTATTTACCAATATCTGGGATAATATTTTTGTTTATTTTGACATTTATTTTAAGAAAATTTTTCTTTAAAAAGTAATGGTGCCCTCGATGAGAATCTAACTCATGACTGACCCTTACCAAGGGCCTGTTTTAACACTAAAACTACAAGGGCATACAATTATAAATAGTGTAAAAATAAGGATTATTCAAATTATTGCCTTAATATTCGACATAATTGATATATAATTAAAATAAATTTGATACCTGTCATGAAAGTTTACAAAAAAATAATATTGGATCGCAATAATAAAATTATTTACGAAGATTCTTTTGAATATAATGGCAAATGGTCTTATGCCGGGATCCACTATGATTTCAAGTCGACTAGGGGTGCAAAAGCTATGGAGAAGCAAGCGAAAAGGGAAAAAAAACTAGCTGAACGAAGAGCCAAAAGACAAGCTAAGCAAACAACCAACAAATCCGAAGATAAGACAATACCAATAGATCAAGTTGTGACTTTGGAGCATCTTACTAATCCTGAGAAAAAATAATCTTTTTAATGAATTCTAAAAGGAAGCCTTCTAAGCTTGATCTCGAGAAAGCTCTTAGAAAAAATTTAAGAAAGAGAAAAATTCATAAACGAAAAAATCAAAACAATGATTCTAAACGATAAACAAATTAAGGAACTCGCAGAAAAAGAGGAGATGATAAGTCCATTTGTGAGTGAAAGTGTATCTAAAGGTATAAGTCATGGACTTAACTCATTTGGCTACGATTTAAGATGTGGCGCTGAATTCAAAATTTTTACAAATATAAAAGGAGCAACTGCTGATCCAAAAAATTTTAGTGAGGATAATTTTATAACTATTAAAGGTGAAGACTCTGTTTTAATTCCCCCAAATTCCTTCGCATTGGCAAGTAGTCTTGAGTATTTTAAAATGCCAAGAAACGTGACCGGCTTAGTAACTGCTAAGAGCACTTATGCAAGATGTGGACTTGGGACTCCTCCCACAGTTCTAGAAGCAGGTTGGCATGGCAACTTAGTTTTGGAATTTTCAAATCATACAAGCAACTCAATAAAATTATATGCAAATAGTGGAGCAGCTCAGATTCTGTTCTTTAGTGGAGATCAACCAGAGGTATCGTATTCTGACAGAAAAGGAAAATATCAAGGTCAAGTTGGCATAACCTTAGCAAAATCAAAATAGCATGAAAAGATTTATAATTACTGGTACGAGCAAAGCAGTAAATGGATCGGTAGATATAAGTGGTGCAAAAAATTCATGCCTACCTCTTATGGCAGCATCTATTCTTTTTAAAAAAGAAGTAATTTTAACAAATGTTCCTTTGGTTCAAGACGTTCTTACAATGAAAGATCTTTTAATTGCATTAGGATCCAAAGTAAAAATTTTAGAGAAAAAAAAAATTATGATTATTACAAATAAAAAGGATCATAAATTGACTGTTCCTTACAACTTAGTATCTACAATGCGAGCAGGGGTTTTGACCATGGGCTCTTTACTTGGACGATATTCAAAAAAAAAAATTAGAGTTGCTCAGGGTGGAGGTTGTGCATTAGGAATTCGTGATACATCCTGGCATCTTGATGGTTTTAAAAGTTTAGGTGCTGAACACGTTTTGGACAAGGGATATGTAAAAATATCCTCTAAGAATGGTTTAATAGGTAAGAGTTATAAGTTCCCAAAAATTACAGTTACAGGCACATCAAATTTAATCATGTCCTCAGTATTTGTAAGAGGCTCCCATGTTTTAAAAAATATATCTTTAGAACCTGAGGTAATAGATCTTATAAAATTCCTAAATAATTCAGGTGCAAATATAAAGTTTATTGGCAAAAGATCTTTAAGAATTAAAGGTGTTAAAGAGCTATTAAGTGGTAATCATAAAATTATTGGTGATAGGATAGAAGCATTTAGTTATCTTTGCTTAGGAGCAATTACTAAAGGCAGTGTAAAGGTGGTTAATATAAATCCTAAATTCTTACCTTCAGAATTAAAGGTATTAAAAAATATAGGTTTTAAAATTGGCGTAAGTAAAAATTCTATAAAATTAGATACAATAAAAAAATTAAAACCTATAAACGTCAAAACTGGACCATGGCCTGGATTTGCAACAGATTGTTTGCCTATTTTAATACCTGTTTTGACAAGAATTTTCGGGCAAAGTAAAATTAAAGAGACGATTTTCACAAATAGATTCATGGCTGTGCCTGAACTCAATAGAATGGGTGCAGATATAAAAATTAAAAAAAACTTTGCAGTAATTAATGGAGAAAAAAAATTAAACTCTGCTGATTGTATTTCATCTGATCTTAGAACTACTTTCTCAATAATATTGGGCGCAATCGTAGCAAAAGGATCATCAACAATATCAAGAATTTATCATGGACTGAGAGGGTATTCAAATCTTCAACTTAAATTAAGGAAACTTGGAATTAAAGTAAAAATGAAAATATAATGGTAAAAAATTTTTTATCCAAAATACTGGCAAGAGATCTCAATGGGTTGAATATAATTTCTACATACTGTGAGGACTCGACCACAAGTGTTTCAGAGATTAAATATTTAAAAAAAAATAAAATATTTTTATTGTCCCTCACCCGAAAATCTCTGAAAGATAACAAAAAAAGCGACATTATAAGTGTTTGTAAATTTGAATTTATAGAAAATGTGGTAGCAAAAAATATTGATCAAAAAGATAGTAAACTAAAATTAAAGCTGATGGGAATAGACCTTATGAAAATAGGTAAACAATATGAAATTAATTTGTTATTTTCAGATAATCGTTTTATAACCCTATATTCTGAAATTATAGAGGCGACATTGGAGGATTTAAAAAAAAAATAAAATGAAAGTAATTTCTGCTAAAAATAAGAATTTTGATCAATTGTTGAATAATCTTCTTTCCAAAAGAAAAAATAAACTTCGATCAGACTACATTTCAGTAAAAAACATAATTAAAGATGTCAAAAAAAATGGAGATAAAGCCATAGTTAAATATGAGAAAAGATTTAATAAAAATAAAACAATTATTCCGACTTCAAAAAAAATTAAAGATTCCATTAAGTCTCTAGATCAAAAGGTAAAAAAGGCAATAGATGCAGCTTATAATAGAATTTATAAATTCCATTCACTTCAAAAGTTTAAAGATATTTCATATGTCGATAAGTATCAAAATAAAGTTAAATATAAATATGTACCACTACAGTCAGTTGCGATCTATGTACCAGGTTCAAAAGTTTCTTATCCATCTAGTGTCTTAATGAGCGCAATTCCTGCCATCGTTGCAGGAGTTAAAAGAATTGTGATGATTAATCCTGGTTACAAGGGAAATCAAAATGCTGCAGTTTTGTACGCTGCAAGAAAATGTAAAATTAAAGAAATTTATTCTATTGGTGGTCCTTCAGCAATTGCAGCTGCTGCATATGGAACTAAATCAATAAAACCAGTAAATAAAATTGTAGGACCAGGTAATTCGTATGTGGCTTCTGCCAAAAAAGAGGTTTTTGGAGATATAGGTATTGAGTCAATGACAGCTGGACCTTCAGAAGTTTTAGTTGTTTGTGACAATAAATCTAATCCAGAATGGCTAGCAAGCGATTTAATTGCTCAGGCCGAACATGATTCTCTTGCGCAGTGTATTTTAATTTCAAAAGATAAAGATATTCTTAAAAAGACTAAAAATGAAATATTAAAACAGTTAAAAGATATTTCGAGAAGTTCAATTGCAAAAAAAAGTTTAATGATGAATGGCATACTAATTTATGAAAATTCAGAAAATAAAATTGTAGAAATAATTAACAGGGTGGGTCCAGAGCACTTAGAGCTGAATATAAAAAATTACAAATCTTTAATACCAAAAATCAAGAATGCAGGCTCTATTTGCTTAGGAAAATATGCAGTGATGGCAATGACAGATTATGGAGTACCTGGTACTAATCATGTACTACCAACCAATATGACCAGCAAATACTCAAGTGGATTAAGTGTTTCAGAGTTTATTAAAAAAATTTCATACATAAATTTATCAAAAAAGGGTATTGAAACTCTTGGTCCATCAGTTATAACCTTGGCAACAAACGAGGGTTTAGATGGACATGCTAAATCAATTAAAAAAAGATTAGGAGATAAATAATTGTCAAAGGAAGAAGTATTAGAATTTAAGGGAAAAATTTTAAAATGTCTCCCGAATGCAATGTTTGAGGTAAAACTCGAGAATGGACACATTGTTATCGGATATACAGCAGGGCGTTTAAAAAAAAACCGTATAAGACTTCTTGAAGGTGATCAGTGCTTATGCTCAATAAGTCCATATGATTTAAAAAGATGCAGAATTACTTTTAGATATTAATTGGCCTTGTAGCTCAGTAGTAGAGCAGTACCCTGAAAAGGTATGTGTCGTAAGTGCGATTCTTACCAAGGCCACCACCAAAAAGCTCAATAATAGGCAATTAAATCACTTGCATCTAATTTAGAAATCTAATAATTAATCATCTTCTTTGTATAAGCAAAGAATAACTAATAAAGAAAGAGTAAAATGAGTCTAAAAGGTAAAGTAAAATGGTTTAATGGAAAAAAAGGCTATGGTTTCATTGAACGTGAAGATAAAGAAAAAGATGTATTCGTTCACGCATCTGCAGTTAGAGATGCTGGTTTAAGATTTTTAAACGAAGGTGACGAGATTACATTTGAAGTTGAAGACGGAGATAAAGGTCCTTCCGCAGTAAAACTGCAAAAAACCTCTTAATTCTAATTCATCATTATTGTATAGGAGTATGAAGCCCATTGGTTTTATTATTCCTATACAATTCATTCTTGTATTTTTGGAATTAGATGTTATTTAATCCTTATGATTATATTAAATAATACGTTTAATTCATCTCACAGACATCATACACATGCTGGCTGCAAGCTAGCTATTTAATTATTTAATAAATTTAAATTTAACAACAATTAATATAAAATAAACATAGGCCCTGGTGGTGAAATGGTTATCACGGAAGTTTGTGGAACTTCAGTTTTTGGTTCGATCCCAAGCCAGGGTACCAAAAAAATGAGTACAAAAAATAAATTAACTCCTGGGTTACCCCAGGGATTTGAAGATAGGTGGAATAAAAGATTACTTCTTAAAAAGAAACTTTTAAAAGTTATAGAGAATAATTTTATAAAATTCGGGTTCGACCCTTTGGAAACTCCATCGTTTGAAATTGCAGAAAATATAGGATCCTTTCTTGCAGAGGATGAAAATAATCCTATGTCTGATGTATTCTCTTTTAAAGATGGAGCAAAAGATATTACTCTTCGTTATGATCTATCAAGTCCATTAGCAAGATTTGTTGCACAAAATAATCAAGAGCTTCCTTCAATATTTAAAAGATACGCAATCCAAAATGTTTTTAGAAATGAGAAAGCTGGAAATGCTCGTTACAGAGAATTTACACAAGCAGATTGTGATATTGTAGGAAATGTTAACCCAGCCCTAGCGAATGCAGAATTATGCAATTTGATTGCAAGTACCTTGTTGGAGTGTGGTTTAAAAAAAGATCAATTCATCATTAACGTCAGTAATAGAAAAATAATTCAAGGTTTAATCAAAGATTTAAAAATACCAGATAATAAACAGACCAAGGTTATGAGAGCAATTGATAAGCTTGATAAACCTGATTTTGGGTTAAAAGGTGTTGAAGATTTATTAAAAAAAGAAAGAAAAGATAAAAGTGGTGCGATTACAAAAGGAGCTAATCTTAATGATGATGAAGTATCTAAAATCTTAAATTTTCTAAAAATAAATGATTTAAGAAAACTTAAACAAAATTTTAAAAACCCCTTGACTCAGGAAGGAATTAAAGAATTGGAAGATCTTTTAGAAATTTTAAAATTTGGAAATTATTCTGATCAAGTAAAAACAAATTTTACAATTGTAAGAGGTCTTGCATATTACGATGGTTTTTGTGTTGAAACAAATCTTAATTTTAAATTAAAAAATAATAAAGGCAAAGAGGTAGATGTTGGAAGTATTTGCTCTGGAGGACAATATAATAAGTTAATATCTAGATTTAAGGGAGTAGATATACCTGGCACAGGTGTAAGTATTGGTGTTGATAGATTGTTATTTGCAATGATGCAATTAAATCCAGAAGTTAATGAACAAAAGCCAGTTATTATTTGCGTGATGGATGAAAAATATTTAAAAAATTATTATGAAATTCTGGAAACTCTGAGAAAAAACAATATTAATTCAGAAATTTTTTTAGATAGTAAAAAAAATCTTGGGAAACAATTGACTTATGCCAATAAAAGAGGGTGTCCCATTGCAGTAATTTGCGGGGAAAATGAATTTAAAGATGATAATATTACCTTGAAAAATCTTCTCGGAGTTAAAGGAGAAAATAACCAAGCTACATTTCCAAAAGAAAATTTAATCGATGAAATCAAAAAATTTATCTGAAAAAATTCTTAGATCTGTAAAATCTAATGGATTTAAATACATTGAATTACCATCAGTAATTGAAGCTGATCACATAGTTCAAAGGTCAGGTGAAAATTTTAGAAAGTTTATTTTCTCATTTACTGATCAAAATGGAAGTGAGCTATGTTTAAGGCCTGATTTAACAATTGTTTCCTGCCTTCGGTATCTTGAAAATAGTCTAAGAACCAAAGAAAAAATATTTTATAGTGGGCAGGCATATAGAAAATCAAATAACAAAAAAGACTCGATTATAAGGGACCAAATTGGATTTGAAATTATTGGCTCAAAGGACGAAAAAAAAGATGATAAAGAAATAATTGATACTTCTCTTAAATCATTAAAAAACTTAAAATACTCTTCAGGAACATTAACAATTGGAAATGTAGAAATATTTAATCTTTTAATTTCAAAATTAGATATTCCCAAGAGATGGAAACTGAGACTTTCAAGACATTTTTGGAGAGAGTCGTATTTCAATGACTTATTAAAAAGACTAGAGACAAACTCAGATGTTGATCCAACAATTGTCGAGATTGATAAAAAGCGTTATTTAAAAATGACCAAGGAAAATAAGTCATCAGTAATTGCTGGGAGAACCATTGATGAAATTTTAAAGAGATTTGATAAAAAAATAAAGGACCCAAGGCGCCCAAGCAAAGGTAGAAATGTCTCAAAGATCATTAGACAGTTTTTAAAGATTAAATGTCCGATCAATAATGCGGCAAAGGAATTGAATAAATTTTTTAAAAAAAATAAAATTAACCTAGCAGTTGACCAAAAATATTTTCCATTATCAAATAAAATAGTTTCAAAACTTAATGTAATTTTTTCAACTGCTTTTGGAAGGCAACTCGAATACTACACAGGTATGGTGTTTAAAATTGATATTAAATCAAAAAATAAAATTAAAAATATATTTAATGGTGGTAGATATGATCAATTAATTTCTGATTTAGGATCAAAAAAAAAGGTTCCAGCTGTCGGAGCAGCAATCAACTTAAAGTAAATTATGAACAATACAATTAACATAGGTATACCAAGCAAAGGAAGATTAAGAAAAGACATATTAAAGCTTTTTAAAAGGAAAAAACTAAAACTTACTTCAGAAAGAGGGGAAAGAGATCTCATTGGATCAATTAAAAATAAAAAGAATTTAAAAATACTATATTTACATGCAAGAGAAATTATAGAAAGATTAGGGGATGGTTCCCTGGATATAGGTTTTTCTGGGTTTGACTTATTTAAAGAAAGCGAATTTAATATACAAAAAAAAATAAACGTTGTTAAAAAATACGATTTTGGAAAAGCAAATCTAGTTGTCGCTATTCCTGATCCTTGGA
This sequence comes from uncultured Pelagibacteraceae bacterium, assembly GCA_902602575.1. Taxonomy (GTDB): domain Bacteria; phylum Pseudomonadota; class Alphaproteobacteria; order Pelagibacterales; family Pelagibacteraceae; genus Pelagibacter. The sequence continues at coordinate 25,334 of CACKRX010000002.1, forward strand.
TTGATGTTCAAACAATTGCAGACTTAGAAGAAATTGCGTTTGAATTTAGAGATAAAAAAAAGAAAAGACTTAGAGTTGCAACTAAATATCCCAATCTAACTAAAAATTTTTTGTTTTCAAAAGGTGTAACTCAATTCCAAATTGTTGAAAGTTTAGGAGCAACAGAGGTTTATCCTTTCACAGGCTCAGCTAATTTAATTACAGATATTAGTTCCTCTGGCGAGACAATAAAAAGTAATAACTTACGTATACTTAAAGATGGTGAAATTCTGAAATCCCAGGCATGTGTTTTTTTATCAAAAAAGAGTTCTTCAAAAACAGGTTTAAAAAATATTTTGAAGTTATTTTCTTAGTATCACATCTTTAAGATAAATAAGAATAATTTTGATTACATCTAAATTTCTTAAAGTTGCATAACCACCTATTAAAACACCTATTATAACAATTATTTTAAGGGTTAATTGAAATTCCATTTTTTTAATTAACTATATTTAACTTATTTAATCTTAAAATTGTACAATATTACAATTTCATTAGTTTTTTAAATTTTTTTTACTTGTATACTTTGATAAAATAGGAATATTTATAATTAATAATATGCAAGATTCGATATTATATTTAATTTTAGTTTTAATGGGAATAATAATTTATCTATTAATTTCTCAGAGGAAAAATAAGGTAGAACCAAAAGATAATTCTCACGATATAAACAGTTTAAAAGACAGCATTAATAGTTCATTTAATACAATGACCGCATCATTTAACAGTTTATCCAAAGATGTTACAAGAGACATGACTCAGACATTAACCTCAGTAAATCAAAAAGTTGAGGCATTTAATACACAGGTAAAAGACTTAAATGAAAGCCAGAGGGGCATTAATAAAATACTTGCAGGGGTCAAAAAATTTGGAACATTAGCTGAATTTAGTTTGGGATCTTTATTAGAAGATTTATTACCAGCTTCACAATATTTGTCGAATGTTAAAATGAAAGAAGACACGAGTGAAAATGTAGAGTTTGCCATTAAACTTAAAGAAGATGTGCTTGTACCAGTTGATAGTCATTTTCCAGTTGATAAATTTAAAGCTATTGAGGATGCATTTAACAGTGAAGATAAAAAAGCTGCTGCTGATGCAAGAAAAAATTTAGCAAAAGCTTTTAGAGACAAAGCAAAATCAGTAAATGATAAATATATAAATCCTCCAAAAACTACAGACTTTGCAATTGTTTATGCACCTACAGAGAGTCTATTTTCAGAATTAAGTTCTTACCAAGATCCAATTAATAAAGAGTTATTGACTCAAGAATTGATGAAAAAGTACAAAGTTGTAATTTTAGGACCCAATACACTTTCAGCTTATTTGCAATCTCTTCATATGGGTTTCCAAACATTAAAAGTTCAAAAGCACGCAACAGAAATCTATGACCATCTAAAAACAATCAGTACAAGATTTTCAACTCATTTTGATAATATTTACAAATTAAGAAAAAAGTTAGAAGAGGCCATGACAGTTGTTGACAGTTTTGGAAAAGATGCCAGAGCAATAAGTAGATCTATTGAGGTAATAAAAAATCCATCTGATGATGATGATCCAGACTCACCGACTCCTATATCTAGCGCTAAACAAACTGAAAAAAGAAAAGTATCTTAGTTACTAGGTTTAAATGGAATGGAACAAAAAATTCAGTTATCCAAGTTCTACTCGAGCTTTAGTCAAAGGTAAAAGACATTATTCTTTAGATGGATCAAACTTACCTTCAGTAACAACCATATTGTCTGCTACAAAAAGTGAAGAGGATAAAGCTGCATTAACTGCTTGGAAAGAAAGAGTTGGAAAGCTAGAGGCAGAAAGAATTAAAAAAGAAGCATCGAGTAGAGGTAGCTCAATTCATAAATTTATAGAAGAGTTTCTCCATGGAAAGCTCAACCAAGATTTAATTGATGACAACAATCATTCAAAAAAAATGGCAGAAGAAATTATAGATAATGGTTTAAAAAATAAATTAACAGAAGTTTGGGGCGCAGAAGCAACATTATATTATCCCAATAAATATGCTGGTACAGCTGACTGTATAGGTGTTTATGAGGGCAGGGAGACAATTTTAGATTTCAAACAAAGCAATAAACCAAAAAAGAAAGAGTATATTGATGATTATTTTTTACAAATAGGTGCCTATTCATTGGCGCATAACACAGTTTATAATTCTAACATTACTCAAGGAGTTGTTCTGGTGTGCACAGTTGATAGATTGTTTCAAGATTTTAAAATTGAAGGCAACGAACTTCTAGATTATCAAAATAAATTTCTTGAGAGAGTTGAAAAATTCTACAACATTCTTATTAAATGAATTTGACAAATTATAAATTTAATATAATAACAAAATTACTTGCTACTTGTTTAGACGCGAGACCATGTCCTCTTCACAATAAGCACTAAAAAAAGGAAAAAAATTGAATATTGTAATTTGGGATATTGAATCATCAAGTTCGTCTACTGACTTTGGAAGCATAATTGAAATTGGAGGAATATTAGTTGATGAAAACTTTAAAGAAAAAGACAGATTTAACTTAAGATGTAGACTACCAGAAGGTGAGATACCTCAGTGTATGGCCTTGCTCGTCAATAAAACAAACGTTGATTTGTTAACTAAAACAAACCTAAGTCACTATCAGATGTTAAATCAAGTTGAGGCAATTTTTAAAAAGTGGAGTCCCGCAATCTTTATGGGATGGTCAAATATTGGCTTTGATGATGAAATGATAAGGAAAGAGTTTTTTAAAGGGATAAGATATCCATACATCACTAATGCCTCACCTAATAAAAGACATGATGGACTAAATATAGCTAGAGGTGCTTTTGCTATTGATAATAAAATATTAAACACCGAAATTAACGAGAAGGGTAATGCAGTAATGAAATTAGAGTCTTTAGCAAGGATGAATGGTTTTGAATCTGGTGGAGCTCATAGTGCAATTTTCGATGCTGAGCTCACACTTAAAGTTCTAGGATTAATAAAGAAAAAACAGCCAGAAACTTGGAATGATTTTTTAAAGACTTCAAATAAGCTTGACACAGAAACAATTATTAAAAAAGAAAAGATTATTACTTTAAATGAGTATTTCTATGGAAAATCAAGACTTTACCTTTGCGCTCCTCTCCACCCGAAATTTTGTACCCATCCGATATATCAGTGGGGTCAAGCGGTCGACTTAAGGATTGATGTAGAGCCTCTTCTTAAAATGTCGATCAATGATTTAAAAGCTGAGATGAAAAAATCACCCAAATTTTTAAGAACTATCAGATCAAATAAAGCCCCAATAATTATGGATAAAAAATTTGGTATGGATGTTGAACCCTATAATGCAATAGATAAAAATATACTGATTAAAAGAGCTGAATTGGTAAACAGTAACGAAAAGTTTTCTGAAAATATATTGACTGTTTTAAGAGAAATTGCTGAAGAAAAAGAACAATCAAAATCTCAAGAAGATATACTTCCAGAAGAGAGTATATATAAAAAGTTCACTCCAAATAAAGATACAAATTTATTCTCAAAATGGCACGAGGCATCCTGGTCAGATAAACTAAGATTGCTGGATAAGTTTGAGGATGAAAGACTTGTTGGATTTGGCAAAAAGATAATATTTCAAGAAGCACCTCACGTTCTGCCCGAATCTATTTTAAAACAAGTGAAGCGAGATATAGCTAAGAGAATTCTTAGTGATAAAAAAGAGAAGTGGTGGACTTGCAAAGAATTTTATTTTGAGTGCGACAATTTAAGAGATAAGTTTACTAATGAAAATGATGAGAAAAATCTCAAATTTTTGGACCAACTAAATAATTTTGTGATGTCCATTGAGAAGAAATATCAAAATGTTTAATGTGGATAAAATAAATTTTAATCATTTTGGGCTTGAATATAAATCTAATCTTTATATATAAATACTATGGCTACTGTAAACGTAACAGATGAAAACTTTGAAACAGAAGTTATTAAGGCTGGTAAACCAGTTATAGTCGACTTCTGGGCAGAGTGGTGTGGACCTTGCAAACAAATTGGACCAATATTAGAAGAAATTTCAGATGAGATGTCTGATGTTGTAATTGCAAAACACAATATCGATAACGAACCTAACACTCCAACAAAATACGGAATCAGAGGTATACCAACCATGCTCCTGTTTTCTGGCGGAGAATTAAAGGCAACAAAAGTTGGAGCAACCACTAAATCTAATATTGTTTCTTGGATTAAAGAAAATACTTAATTTAAATTTAAGACCTCCCCAATTAAATAAAGCGATCCAGTCACTAAGGTAATAGCATTCATATCTTTTGAGTTTGAGCGAATTGCACTATCGATACTATCAGATATTTTTAATGTAAAATTGAGATTACTTATTTTTTCTTTTAATTCTTCTTTAGAAATTCCTCCATCCTGATTAGGAATATCAATTATAGTAATTGAGTTTACTAGGCCTTCAAAAGATTTCATAAATTCTTGATGCTCCTTATCTTTCATCATAGCTACAACGAGATTAACTTTTTGATTTTGGTTTTTAATCCAGTTTGCAATAACATAACTGCTTGAAATATTGTGGCCTCCATCAACTACTAATCTATTATTTCCTGCAATCTTTTTGAGTTTTCCAGACTTTATTTCCTGTAATCTTCCTTTAAGAGAGATATTTTGTATACCTGATTTGATATCCTGATCCTTAACATTAAATATTTTCCTGGATGCTGCAATTGAAGTACTGATGTTGTAAAGTTGATGATCTCCTAAAATATTTGGTTCTGGCAGTATCAATTCACCAATATCATCTTGGTATTGAATGAAGCTATTATCTGATCTTGAAATATTGAAGTTTTTACCAAAAAAAAATTTATTTGATGTATTCTGTTTTAAAGATTCTTCTATTTTTTTACCTATCTCATTGGTTACTTGCTTGTTTACAAAAATATTAGAGTTTAAAAGCTTGTTAGTTTTTTCATGTATAACTCCATCAATACTCTTATTCTCTAACCATTGAAAATGATCATTGTGTATCACACCGATTAATGTCATCAAATTTTTTTTAAAAACATTGGTACTATCGAATTGATGAAATAATCCAGCCTCAATAATATTAATATTATCTTTAAAGTTTTCTGCATATTTCAAAAAAGCACATGTAAGTATCTCAAAGACAGTTGCTTTATCATCCTCCAAGACTTTTTGAGTTTCCTTTAATAACTTAAAAAGATTTTCTTCATCAATTTCATTATCATTAAATATAAAACGTTCAGTGTAGGATTGAAGATGTGGAGAGGTGTACATATTACAACTTAATTCAGCTTGATTAAGGATTGCCTTAAGAGTGCATGACATACTTGCCTTAGCATTCGTTCCTACTACTGTAATTATATTATTAAGTTTGTCTTGAGGGTTTCCAAGTTTCTTTAAAAGATTAAAAGTTCGACCTAAAGAAAGGTCTAATTTCTTTTTATGATGCTTCTCTAGTTCCGATATTAAATTCTGGAGTTTGTTCATTATTCTCTGAATTTACTTCAGAATTTTTCTTTAGCAATATAGATAATACCTGGCTAATTTTTTTTGATAAATCTTTACGAGGTATTATGTTATCTACAAATCCACAATCAAGAACATGCTCAGCTTTTTGAAAGTTTTCAGGTAATTCCTCTTTTACTGTTCCTTCTATAACTCTTCTACCTGCAAATGCGATTAAGGCTCCGGGCTCAGATATTTGAATGTCTCCAAGCATCGCAAAAGATGCGGTGATCCCCCCAGCAGTTGGATCTGTGAGACACACTATGTAAGGTAATTTATTTTCTTTTAAATCATTAATGGCCATAGTAGTTCTTGTCATTTGCGCGAGGGCTAGTGGACTTTCATGCATTCTTTGACCACCACCACAAGTAAAAATCACAAAAGGTTTTTTTTCCTCAATAGCTTTTTGAATACCAAAAATAATTGCTTCACCCTCACTTGTTGCAATTGAACCACCCATGAAAGCAAAGTTGATTGCACCAACTATAGCATCTATATTTCCAATTTTACCTTTAGCAATCATAACTGCACAATCTTGATTTGTTTTTTTTCTCGCAGAATTTAATTTCTTAACATATGGAGAAGAATCCTCAAATTCTAAAGGATCGTCGGCAGGTATTGGGGTTTTTAATACTTCATAATTATTTTTACCAAAAATTATATCAAATCTTTGAATACAATTTATACGATGATGTTTTCCACATGCATTACAGACCCATAAATTTTCCTCTAAATCTTTTTTCAAAACCGGACCTTTACAACAGGAAGTCCAATCACTGTTTTCTATATCACTCTTTGAGGGTCTTTTTTTTAAGAACTGCTTTATCTTTTCGCCAAATCTAAGAGTTTTTTTTAACCAATTCATATAATTCTATTTTTCAATTTTCTAACTAATTTACTTACATTTTTGACAGGATTTTGTCTATATTTTAAACTTCTTGTTATTTCTCGGCAAATTGCGCTACCAACAACTAGACCATCCGCTGATCTTAGATTTGAAATAGTTTTTTCGGTTATACCAAAACCTATAACAACATTTTTTGAAGGCTTGATTCTTTTTATAATATTATAATTATTAATAATTTTCCTAATACTATATTTTAAGGCAGATCCTGTAGTTGATATAGTTGAAATCATATAAATCATTTCATGTGAACTTTTTATTATCTCTTTCATCCTTTTCACAGTTGTAGTTGGTGCAATTAATTGAACGAAACAAATAGAATTTTTCTTACATAATTTGGCAAAATTTTTATTATCAGGAAATGATAAATCAACAACAATCAACCCATTAACGCCAGATACTTTACATTTTTGTATAAATTTTTTTTCTCCATAATTAAATATCATCTGGTAGTAACCCATTAATATAATTGGTTTAGATGGTTTTGTTTTCTTAAATCTTTTTACAAGTTTAAAAATATCATTTAATTGAATACCATTTTGTAAGGCTCTGTAAGAGCTATTTTGAATATCTTTACCATCAGCAGTGGGGCAATTGTGAGGTATTCCCCATTCTGCAATATCCAAATCCTTTGATATTGAATTTAGTATTTGTAGAGATTTTTCCTTAGTATTATCTCCACAAACTGTATAGGATATTAATGCAGGTCTATTTTCTTTTTTTGCAATTTTAAAGGCATTGTTAATAGAATTTTTCATTTAGGGTAGTATCCTAATTGTTCAATATAAATCTTTTTATCCTTGTAACCCTTTCCGCAATTATTGACTACCAACACATCACTTTTTTTCAATTTCGGAGCTAGACGAATACATTCATTCCATGCATGTGCTGGTTCCAAACTTGGTCTTATATCCTCTAATTTAGTAATTAACTTGAAAGCAGCTAACGCTTCTTTATCTGAGGCATTAGTATATCGTGCTCTTCCAGAGTCTTTAAGTAAGCCATGTAAAGGACTAGAACCTGGATAATCTAAACCTGCGCTTAGTGAATGAGTTTCTGCTATTTGACCCTCTCTATCAGTCAAACAATACTGTGCAGCTCCATGCAAAATAGCAACTTTTGCATTTGTTGATAAAGGTGCAGCATACTTTGCTTCAACACCAATTAGTTCAACATGTCTTTTGTCGTAATCAATGAACTCATTCCAAAATCCTAGAGCACTACTTCCGCCACCTATGACATTGATTAATTTCAATTTTGGTATTTCACCAAACTCTTTAATTAATTGTTTTTTTAATTCTCTAGAGATTTGAGAAGTTGACCAAGCACAAATCTTTAAAAAAATGTTACAGCCAATTGCTGAGCCTACAGCAAGATGTGTATTATCACAGTTTGAAACATAGTGGCGCATGCACTCAGAAACGGCATCGACCAAAGTTTTTGAACCTGAGTCAACAGGCACAACTTCAGCTCCTGCATCACGCATAAATTTTACATTTGGCGCTTGTCTAGAAATATCTTTTGTTCCCATAAAAATTTTGCACTTAAGGTTCATTTTTTTTGCTGCCATTGCAAGATTTTTTCCAAACATTCCGGCACCTGTGTCGCCAGCTATGTAACGTTTACCACTCTCTTTACAAATTAATGCATTCACTGTTGCGTGATAAGCCTTATGTGCATCACCGTTTATAGCTGACACGTCTTTGCACCAAATTTGAGCTCCACCTAAATGTTTTGTTAAATTTTTTAATTTAAAAAAAGGTGTTTCCCCTCCAAGATAATGTTTAAAATAATGATCTCTTTTTTTAAGAAATTTTCTATCTTTTCTTAATTTTTCAAAAAGTTTAGATAAATCCTCGATTGGTTTTCGCATTGTTTCTGCACAATAGTTTCCACCAAATTTATTGCCGTAAAATCCAAACTTATCGTGTTGGTCAATAAGAGGTGTTTTTTTCTTTAATTTAATCATTTAATTTTTTCACGTTGTCTAAGAAAATTTTTACTTTAGAAATATCCTTTAATCCAGATGTCTCTACACCCCCAGATATATCAATATAATTACAAATTTTCATAAACTTATCAAGATTGTCGTCGTGTTTAATATTTCCAGCAATCATAGTATTAACGCTAACTGGCACATTTCCCATTAAAGTGTGGTCAAAATCTAATGATTTTTCATATCCCTTGCTATCAAATAATATTATATCAGAACAATCTTCAAATTTTTTATATTTAAGAATATCTTCTTTAGTCTCGACAGTAATCGCAGAAATAATCTTTTTGTTATATTTCTTTTTAATTGATTTTATTTCATCAGGGGTACAATCGTAAATTTGAAAATAATCGAAATTCAGTTTTTGCATTTCATTTAATATAAATTCATCTGGTTTTACCAGAACAGATACAAATCGAGACTTTTGATTGTCAACTTTGAGAAGTTTCTTAAGAGAATTTATATCAATAAATCTTTTAGATTTTGGATAATTGCAAATAAAACCAATTAACTCAGGAGGGTGTTTATAATTTATTAAAAAGTTTAATGTTTCGCTATCTTTGACTCCACAAATCTTAGATTGCATCAGTCCTCTAAAATTTCCAATAAATTTTGAATATTCTTTTTAATATTTCCATTTGTTATTGATCTACCAATCACCAACCAATCGCTTCCTGCAGCAAAAGCATCTTTTGGTTTCATAACTCTTTTTTGATCGTTTTTTGAATTATGTATTTTAATCCCAGGAGTAATTATTTCTTTTTTAAACACTCTCTTTACTGATCTTATTTCATGTCCACTACAGACTATTGCATCTAATTTTGCTTTTTTGGCAAGTTTAACTTGATCCTTAACTAATTCATTTACCTTTTTATTATATCCAATTTCTTTTAAATCTTTATTATTTAACGAAGTCAAAGTTGTTACGCCAGCAATTTTTATATTCTTGCTTTCTTCCTTTAAAGCCTTTAGAGCACTTATTCCTGAACTTAAATGAACAGTCAAATAAGAGATCTTTAAATTTTTTAATGATTTCATAGCTGATACTATTGTATTTGGGATATCATTAAGCTTTAAATCCAAGAAAATTATTTTATTTTTTAGACTTGAGAGAAATTTTCTACCATCTTTTGAATAGAAAAATTCAAGTCCAAACTTATAACCTATTTTAATTTTATTTGTTTGCGTATCTCTTATTATTTTTTTTGCTCTGGAGACTTTATTTGTGTCTACAGCAATAAATATTTTTTTTTTATTCATTATTTATCTCACTAAATAGATCTTTTGACATTTTGAAACTTATTCCTTTTTTTTCACCAACTATTACCTTCTCTCCAGTTTTTGGATTTCTTGAAGTTTTGCTTTTTTGTTTTTTAGTAGAAAAAACACCCCATCCACGAAGTTCAACTCTTTCATCGTTTTTAAGAGCTAACTTTATTTCATCTATGAATACATCAAAAAATTTCTCTAAATCCTTTTTCAGTAGATTAGGGTAAGTTTTAGATAGCTGTTTTACTAATTCTGACTTAGTTATCGGCAATTTATTTTTTACCTATTTTTTTTCTTTATCTTTTTTCTTAAGTTTATCAGATAAAGTTGAAAAAGGTAGATTTTTTCCAGAGCCTTCATCACCGTATTTGTCCAAAGCTTCTTTTTTTTGAATTTCCTCAAGAAGTTTAATACTCAGAGATACTTTTCTTTTTTCAAAATTCAGTTCGGCTATTGCTGAGTCAATACGCTCCCCACCAACAAATCTTGATGGACGAGCATCACTTGCGTTCACAGCTATTTGAGATTTTTTAATTAAAATATTCATTTCACAACCCTCTGGCTGAACGATTAGCCCTTTATTGTCAGATGATATTATTTTTACAGTGATAGTGTCATTAATTTTCTTATCTTTGAAGTAATCAAACGGATCCTTTTGAGTTTGTTTCAGACCAACTCTTATCTTTTGCTGATCTTCTTTAATTTCTAAGATTTTTACTTTTATTTTGTCTCCAACCTTATAACTTTTTAATTCAGTCTCTGGATCTTTCGTATAACTTAGATCATTGCAATGTAAAAAAGCATCTATGTCATATCCCGTAAGTTTTATGTAAAGCGCATAATCATTTGAACTACTTACTGAGCCTTCAACAATACTTCCTACTGGATTTTTTTCACTCAATACTTTTATAGGATTATCGATTGTAAGCTTGTGGGATATAGCAATTCTTCTTTTTTCTTTATCAATCTCTGTTATGACGCAAATAACTTTATCTCCTACTTTAAATGCTTTTTTTGGAGATACGTTTTTTTTTGTCCAACTAATTTCACTTGAATGAAGTAGAGTTGTTAAACCAGGTTCCAATTCACAAAATGCACCAAAGTCCATCAATTTTATAACTTTTACCTCATATTTCTTATTCAATTCATAATTAGTTATTTTTTCGAACGGGTCTGGCGATAGTTGTTTAATTGAACAACCTACTTGTAACTTTTCTTTATCTACAGAAATTACTAACAAGTCATGTTTGTCTCCAATTGTGAAAATTTCTTCAGGATGATTTACTCTAGAATAACTGATCTCTTGTAAATGTACAAGACAATCGATTTCGTTGTTTACATTAAAAAAACATCCAAAAGAACTATATCCTTTTACTATTGCATCTTTAATAATGTCCCCAACCTTATACTTCTCAATAATTTTTGCCTTATCTTCTTTTTTGTTTGATGATATTATTTGTCGTCTCGATACACATGCATTACCTCTCACTTTATCCATTTTAATTAAAGCAAATTTTTGAGGTTCATTCATTAAATGAGAGATGTCCTTTAAAGGTGTATCAGAAATTTGAGAACCAGGGCAAAACATCAAAGATCCCGTGTCTAGGTGCTCAACTATTACTCCACCTTTACACTTACTAGTAATTTTACCAATAATTGGCTCATTCTTTTCAAATGCATTAACTAAAATATCCCAACCTTTTATTTTTTGAGCCTTACTTGCTGAAACAACAATCTCGCCGTTTCTATCTTCAAGCCTTTCTAATAAAACAGGAATTTTTCCTCCAACCGTAATTTTTTTTTCAAGACCAATTGTTTTTAATTCGTTAATATCTATTATTGGCTCTGATTTCAGGCCGCAATCTAAAAAGACAAATTTTTCTGTTATTTTAGTTACCTCACCCTCAATTATCTTGCCTTCTACTAGACTTTGGGTTTTTGAAAATTGAGTATCTAATAGTTTCTCAAATTCTTTTGAAGCTTCAGTTTTTTCACTTTTAAATATTTCCATAATTTTTAAATTTTGATGTTTTAGATAAAAAATTAGAATTAATCAAGCAACAATTAATTAAATCAATCACGATTATTAAAGGCTTTTTTAACGATCAGATGTATAGATAATTAAACAAGTTTAAATTTATAACCTAATTTTTTTATAATTTTTAAAAAAGAAGGGAATGAGCTTTTATAAGAGTCTATGTCACTTATTTTCCACTTACCCCCGAATGTTAATGCCGCAATTACTGAGGTCATAAATATTCTATGGTCTTTATAGTAATTTTTAATGTCTATAGTCTTTCTTAGGTTAATACCAGGATTTCCAAAAATTTTAATTGAGTCTTTTGTTAACTTCGTTTTTATGCCTAATTGATTTAATAATTTAGATCCTAATTTCAGCCTTGGACTTTCTTTTTTGTTCAATTCACCCAAATTAGAAAAACTTGAGACACCATTTGCTTTCGCAGCAACCAAAAATAAAATTAGAAATTCATCGATTAGATTACTATTCAGATTTGGTGGACAATTTATCTTTTTTAAAGTGGATTGGCTTTTTACTAATATATCAGCTAGTTTTTCTCCATATTTTATTTTTGTATTTCTCACACTAATCTTTGCTCCCATTTTATTCAAGATTTCTATATAACCAATTCGAGATTTGTTCACATTCACATTCTTAATTTTTAACTCGCAGTTTTTTGATAAAAGTGTGAGTACAATAAAAAAAGCACATGAACTTGGGTCTGATGGAACTTTGTATTTAAAAGATTTGAATAGTTTTTGACCCCTTACTTTAATTTCATCGTTGTTTTTATTTTTTTTTATAATGATAGGTATACCAAGATATTTAAAAATATTTTCTGTATGGTCTCTCGATTTTTTTGCCCTTATTACTGTTTGGCCTGGTGAATTTAAAGCAGCTAACATCACAGTGCTTTTACATTGCGCAGATCCTCTATTTTCATAATAATTAATAGGATTAATAAATGGAGATCCAATCATTTTTAGTGGTAAAGTTTTTTTTTTGTTAACCTCAAAATTTACACCAACTTTTTGTAATGGTGATATCACTCTTTCAAAATCTCTTCGAGACAAACTTTTATCACCGATCAATTTAATAGAGTAAGGTGATTTTACTAAAAGTCCTAATATTAATCTTGCAAATGTTCCAGAATTCCCTGCATTTAAAACAATGTTCTTTTTATAGTCAAATCCATTCAAACCTTTTCCATAAATGTAACAATTTTTTTTTTTTAAAAAAATTTTAATACCTAATTTTTTTAAACAATTAATAGAGTTTATAATATCTTCAGATAATAAGATATTTTCGATAAAAGTTTTACCATAAGCTTGGGACCCAAGTAATAATGATCTTATCGAAATACTTTTATCGCCATCAATCGAAATAGTTTTTTTAAATGAATTATATCTTGAATTTATGAATAATCTTCTTCCCATTATGCTTAATTAAATTTAAAAGAGTCACCGAAATACGCAGTCTTAGCATTTGGATTTTTTACTAGCTCTGAAGGAGTTCCTTTTGCAATAACTTTACCCTCTGACAATACAACTGCCACGTCTACACAAGTCAGGAGATCTCTTGCTTGATGATCACATATGCAGATAGTTATTCTATTTTCAGACTGAAGGTTTACTATAATTTGTTGTAACATTTTAATTGTCATAACATCTAAAGCCGCGAAACACTCATCTAATAAAAGTAATTCTGGATTTCCAAGAAGTGCCATAGCAATTACTAATTTTTTTTTTTGTCCACCGGATAAAAATTTTGCTTTAATATCTCTTATAGATTCAAGATCAAATTTAGAAGTAAGAAAATTTATCTTCTCAATTCTATCTCTTGGACTTTTAATAAGAATTTCGCCAACCGCTATAAGATTTTCAAATAAAGTTAAATCATAAAAGTAACCACCGTACTGTGGAACATAGCCAATTTTAAACTTGGTAGTCCGAAGGAATATTGGAAAATTGTTAACTTTTTCCCCTCCAATAAAAATTGATCCTTTTTCAGGTGAAATTAGGCCTGTTACTAAATTAAAAATTGTTGATTTTCCAACTCCATTTGGTCCAAGCATACCAAAAATTTCTCCTTTATTAATCTCAAAATTTATATTTTCTAAAATTTGTCTTTTTCCAAAAGACAATGAAACATTTTCCAATTTTAAAATTGGTTTTTTTTGTTTAAAACTTTTAATCCTAAATTTTTTAATTATTGCCATTTTTTGATATATTTCTTATTTGAACTTTTTTATTGGGTTTTTCCATAAAAATTCTAGTTTTTTTTTTTAATATATCAATTTCAGCTCTATCAGCCTTCAAAGATGAAATTCCACTTTGGTAACGCACATTATCATATAAAGAAACTAGATTATTTGCAAAAGATAAGTCTAAAAATTCACTTTTTAAAAGATGCTCACCATAATCCACAGAAACCGAGTCATTGAATAAAGTATCGAAATTTTTCGCATTATATTTTGCAAATTTTGATTCGATTGATATGTATTCAGAATTTCCTAACGAAATGATTGCATTTACGTCTTCTAGATAAATAATATCTGGATCTACTTTATCTATATTTCCTTTTTTTGCTTCTATCTTATATTCATTACCCTCCCTGTCAGTTGAGAGGTATTTAAGATCTTCTATTAAACTTTTGCCAGTAGATGTAGTTTGTTCAACATTAATTTTAAAGTCATTATCCAAGTTTGATTGTTTAAAATATTTTAAAAATAAAAATAGGGATATAGTAACTAAAATAAATATTAAAAATAATTGTATATATATTTTTCTTGTCATTTACAGAATATTATTCTCTAAAATATTGTGAATATGAATTACTCCGATTGTTTTGTTTTTCTGGTTTTTTTTGTGAACACATAAAAAAGTAACTCTTTTTGAGTTCATTAAAGATAAAGCTTTGGCTGCTAAAATGTCTGAGTTTATTGAAATTGGATTTTTTGTCATGACATCTTTTACTTTTAATTGTTGAATACTTCCTTTTTTTTCACTTTTACGCCTTATTTGTCCATCAGTTATAATTCCAGTAGTTCTTTTTTTTCTATCTCTGACCACAAGATGTCCAAGTTTCTTTTGTGAAATAAATTTTAATGCATTGTTCATATTAGAGTTTTCACTAATAAATGGTATTTTTTTTCCAGTTAGCATCAAATCTTCTACCGATTTCAATTTAGAACCTAAACTTCCTGATGGGTGGAACTTTTTAAAATCTTTTTGTCCAAATTTTTTTTGTTTCATAGTAGCAATCGCAATTGCATCACCTATTGCCAATTGAACAATTGTAGATGAGGTAGGAACTATACCACCTGGACCAGCCTCTCTGACTTCAGGGGTTAAAATTTTTATATCAGAGGCTTTGTAAAGAAGTGAATTTTTTTTTGAAACTATACCAATTAACGTAATATTTTTATTTCTATTTGCGAATTGAATTATATTTTTCAACTCAACCGACTCTCCACTATTACTTATCAATATTAAGATATCATTTGAACTTATCTGTCCTAAATCTCCGTGCGAACAAGAACTCGCATCTACAAAAAAAGATGGGGTACCAACAGACGCCAATGTAGAGGCAATTTTTTTTGCTATAATCCCTGACTTACCAACTCCAGACAAAATAACTTTTCCTTTTTTACAATTTAATATTTTTTCAACCGCTTTCTTAAAATTAATGTCTAATGAATTTTTTAGTTTATTTAACGAGACTATCTCAGTGTTAATAACATCTTTTGCAATTTTTTTATAAATATCTTTTTTCATTAATGTGACCAAATATCATCTGAAAATGATGCTAAATCCAAATTAACCCTTGTATTGATAAATTTTAAACAGTCTTCATATAAATGAAATCTTTTTTCTCTTTTAAGAATTTTAGTTAAAGCATCATTAATTTTATGCAAGTATAAGACATCGTTAGCGCAATATTTAATTTGAGCCTGGGACAGTTCACCTCCAAAATCAGAACTTTGAAACTGCTTACTAATGTCGATACCAACAAATTCTTTAATTAAATCTTTCAGACCATGTCTATCGGTGTAAGACCTCGCAAGTTTTGATTGAAGCTTGGTATCTTCTATATTATTTACATCTACCAAAAGATACTTCTTGATAAAAGTGAGATCTGCTCTTGCAAAGTGGAAAATTTTTTTAATTGATTTATCTGATAATATTTTTTTTAAAACAGGAGCTTTATACTCATTTCTATCAAGTTGAACTATATGTGCATCAGAATTTCCCGATGAAATTTGAACTAAGCACAACTTATCTCTTTGGAAATTTAATCCCATAAACTCGCAGTCAACGGCGATAGTATTGCCAACATCAAGATCTTCTGGTAAGTCTGTTTTGTGAACTTTTATATCCATACACTTGTAATTATTTATATATGAAACCAAAAAATTGTCTAATTTTTGGCGCTTCCGGTCAAATCGGCAGGAATCTGATTAGAAGTTTAACCAAAAATAATATCAAAGTAACGGCATTAACAAGAAATGTTCATCAAAAAGGCTATATGCTTAAAACCCAAGCCAACCCCGGATATCTTGAAATAGTTGAAGGAAGCATTTTTGATCACGAACTGATTGAAAAATTATTTAGCAATGCTGATTTGTGTGTGAATTTAGTTGGTATATTATTTGAAAAAGGTAAAAATAATTTTAATAACATACACACAGAATTTCCAAAAATGATTTCAAGGTATTCATCGACCTATAAATTAGAGAAATTTGTGCACTTATCTGCTCTCGGTATTGAAAATGCAAAAGACTCAATTTATGCACAGAGTAAATTAAAAGGTGAAAAAGAAATTTTAAATAATTTTGACAAGGCTGTAATTGTAAGACCCTCAATAGTATATTCGGTCGATGATAATTTTACTACCCAATTAATGACTTTGCTGGGATTATTGCCTATTTTTCCAATTTACTATAATGGTAAAACAAAGTTTAGACCTATTTTTTGTTCAGATTTAACAAATTCTATTA
>CACKRX010000003.1 GCA_902602575.1 uncultured Pelagibacteraceae bacterium
TACAGACAGTTGGAATGAATGGCTTAATGTAAAAGAAAGGTTGGCTATTGGTATAAAGGAAATTGTTGAAAAGAACAAAGCGTCATTCGCATTTCCTAGTCAATCAATTTATGTAGAAAAAAAATGATAATAATTTATATAGTTGCAATGACAATACTTAAGTATTATTCGTATATAGTAATTGCAAATGTTATCTTAAATTGGTTAGTTGCTTTTAATATAGTTAATACTGGGAATAGATTTGTTTATTCTGTTTTAGACTTTACTTATCGTATGACCGAACCCTTTCTTAATAGAATTAGAGCTTTTTTGCCAAATCTTGGTGCATTTGACATCTCACCCGTGATATTGCTTATGTTGATATGGATTATGCAAATGTGTATGGAATATTATATAAGACCGATTTTATAAAATGATTTTAATTGATGGAAAAAAAGAAGCAGCTTCACTTAGACTGAAACTTAAAGATGAAGTTATTGAGCTAAAAAAAAAATTTAATAATGTTCCTGGTTTAACTGTAATATTAATAGGTGAACTCGCGCCAAGCCAAATTTATGTTCGAAATAAAGAAAAATCTGCTAAGGAAGTTGGTTTAAATTCTGATGTAATTAGATATCCAAATGATGTAGATGAAAAAACTATTTTGACAAAAATTAAAGATTTAAATGAAGACAACTCTGTGTCTGGAATTCTTGTTCAATTACCCCTACCTAACCATATTGATAAAAAAAAAATAATTGATTCAATCAGTCCTAATAAAGACGTAGATGGTTTTCATCCCATGAACGTAGGAAATTTATCTTCTGGTTACGAAAGCTCAATACCCTGCACTCCCCTTGGATGTTATTTTTTGTTGAAGAAAATTGAACCAAACTTAAGCGGTAAAAAAGCTGTAATTATTGGTAGATCTAACTTAAATGGAAAACCAATGGCACAATTACTTCTTAAAGAAAATTGTACCGTAACTATCACTCACTCTAAAACAAAAAATTTAAAATCCGAATGCCTTATGGCAGACATTATAATTGCAGCTGTAGGTATTCCAAAATTAGTGAAAAGTGATTGGGTTAAGAAGGACGCTATAATTATTGACGTAGGTATAAATAAAACTGACGAGGGCATAGTTGGTGATGTGGATTTTGAACAAGTTTCAAAAAAGGCCAAAGCATTAACTCCAGTACCTGGAGGAGTTGGCCCAATGACAATTGCATGCTTGATAAAAAATACAATAGACTGCTTTAAAAGAAACAAAACTAATTGAACAAATCTAATAAAATTTTATTAAACTCCTCACCTGCTTTTTTTGTATTAAACAACTTTTTTTCCGCAGCTTTCCGATAAACGTTTTTTAATTTACCAATGTCATCTCTATTTGCATAGTTAACTGCTAAATCAACATAATTGTTAGTATTTTTTGCAATTGGAGGATCTACAATTTCCATTTGTTTGTAAGCACCCAACACTAATCTTGATTTTATATGATCAGTAGGAAGTGTGACAGTTGGAGTACCAAAAAGCATAGACTCAAAAAAAGAATTACCAGCCCCATAATAAATGGGATCGAGTAATACAGAGGCCTTTCCAATGTGCAAAAGATAATCTTCATAATTTAGAGGATCTATAAAAACTATTTTTGCTGGGTCGTATTTGTTGTTTTTACTAAATCGGTTTATTAATTTTTTAAACCACACTTTCTTTCTGTCTTTAATTAAATACACAATAGCTTTTTTGTCCATTTCAATTATGTCAAAAATTATTTGATCAAAATCTGGGTGGATTTTAAATAAAGTTTGTGGGCAAGAATATATATTTTTTTTTTGAAGATCACTTTCAGAAAGTTTTTTTTTAACTGCTGGCTTAGGATAAACCATTGGTAAATAATTCATTAAAAGTAATTTTTCAGAAAAGTGTTTTTGTGTATTTTCGTTGACACAGTTTTTAGAAATCAAATAATAATCAATTGATTTACTGCCTGTTGTTTCCGGGTGTCCAAAAGTAGTAATTTGATATCTCGCCAATCTCATTAGGGCAAGATAATAAAACTCTATAGACAGACCTATGTCCGGATAAAAAATTACATCAAGCTCAAAATTCTTTATAACATTAATTTTTTCTAATAGTTTTATTGGAAGTAACTCATTTTTTAAAATACCCTCTTCCTCTTTTTTCTTGAATTCATTAAATATTTCGCCAGGGTTAGTTTTTTGGGAGTGAAAAATAAAAATTTCAAACTTCTTTTTATTAAGGCTAAAAATAAGATCTTTATAAAGTTTACCAATCGTATGATCAGTAAAAAATTCTGATATTACTCCGATTCTTATTTTTTCTTGAATCTTTCTTTTAGAGAAAGACTCATCATTTAAAATCTTAAATAATTTTTTAAATGCTAAAACGTTTTTTTTATTCAGTTCAAGATTATCATGATCACTATAAGAAAGATCAACATGAGGTGGAATAACTATTTGATCTTTATCATAATCTAATTTTGTTTTGAAACTTATATTCAATATTTTTCCAATTTCTTCTTCTATTTTTTGTCTATAATTTTTTATTTCGTCTTTATTGAGTGGAATTTTAGGAAAAAAAAAATTTTTTTGTATTTCCCATTTTTCATTAATCAATTTTTTTTTGAGACCTTCGTTAATAATTAAGGTTGCTTCTTCTAATTTATCTTGATCTTTTAAAATTGACACAAGAGTTTGATATACGAATGGTTCATCTGGTTTAATACTAATCACTTTTTTTAGAGAAGTCTCCGCTTTTTCAAATTCTCCCAAATGCATATAACAATGAATTAAATTTCTCAGCACAGATAAATTTTCTGGATAATTATTTATGAGTTTCTCAAAAAGACCTGCAGATTTTCCAAAATTTTTTTTTTGGAGATGATTATACGCTATTTTAAAAAGCTCATCTGCTGAATATTTGTTCACAATATCAAAAAGAATATATTATTTTTATAAAAATGGTATTTTAATAATTTAGATCAAGTTAACTTTGATCTTCCGCCATCCACACCTATTATTTGACCTGTAATCCATGAACTGTCATCAGTTAATAAAAATCTTGCCATCGCCGCAGCGTCTCTACCTTCGCCAATTCTTTTCATGGGATGAGCCTTAGCTATACCTTCTGCGATTAATTTATTTTTAAGCATCGGTTCAGCAATTTTTGATTTAGTTAAACTTGGTGCAATACAATTTACTCTTATGTTTGGAGCAAATTCAGCTGCCAAAGAAACAGTTAATCCTTCCAACGCTCCTTTTACAGATGCGATAATGCTATGATTGGTAAATCCTCTTCTTACTGCAACAGTTGAAAAAATTACAACAGAGCCTTTATTCTTTTTTAAACTTTCTTGAAAATTTTTAATTGTTTCAACAATTGGGTAAAAATTTAAATCAAAACATTTTTGAAAGTCCTCTTTTTTTACCATTCTTAGTGGTTTTAGGTCTATTGAACCAACACAATATGCAATTCCTTTAATTTCATCGTTTGCAAATTCATTTTTCAAACTCTCAATTTTAGTAGAGTCAAGAACATCCACAACAGTATATTTGCAACCTGTTTCTGAAGAAATACTTTTTAAATTTTCTTCATCTCTTCCAATCAGTTGAACATCCTCATTATTTTCAGCCATCATTTTTGATAAATTTGAGCCGATAGAACCTGTCGCACCAAATATTAAATATTTTCCTGACATATCTTATAATAGTATTTATAAATAAATTATGAAATTGTTTATTACACTTGGAAACCAACTTTTTCCATTAAAATACTTAAGCCGCTTCAAAAATGACCATCTTTTTTTTATGGCAGAAGATTACGGCCTATGCACATATGAAAAACATCATAAACTAAAAATATTACTATTTTTATCTTCGATGCGATCATATGCAGATAATTTAAAGAAAAATAGTTTCAAACTAACTTATTCAAGGATTGATAACGCTGATTTTAAAAGTGACTATTTAACAAAAATACAAAAGGTTGTTAAAAAGAACAAAATTAAAGAAATTTCTTTTTTTGAAATAGAAGACAAACCGTTTGAGAAGAAAATTTTAGATTTTATTAAAAGATATAAAATAAAATCAAATATAATCAAAACTCCAATGTTTTTAAATTCTAGAGATGATTTTAAAAAATATTTATCCAAATCAAAAAAACCTTTCATGGCAGTGTTTTATAAAGAGACAAGAAAAAAAATGAATGTTTTAATGAATGGTGAAGATCCAGTCGGAGGAAAATGGAGTTTTGATGAAGACAATAGAAAAAAACTCCCCAAAGGAACCAAAATTCCGGTCTTTCCAAAAATTAATGAAACTTCTCATACAAAAATTTTAAAAGAGATAGTAGAAAAAAATTTTTCAAAACATCCTGGTTCAACAAAAAATTTCTGGTTTGCAACTGAATTTAAAGATGTAATTAGATTATTGGATTTTTTTATCAAAGAAAAATCAAATTTATTTGGAGATTATGAGGATGCTGTTGATCAAAGTAATAATATATTATTTCATAGTGCACTTAGTCCTTATTTAAACTTAGGGATAATTACACCTGAAATTATATTAGATAGAATTTTAACAAGTCATAAAAAGAAAAAAATAAAAATTAATTCTTTGGAAGGCTACATACGACAGGTAATAGGTTGGCGTGAGTTCATGAGAGGAATTTATCAAAATTTTGATAATAAATTAGAAACTGGAAATTTTTTTAAACATAATCGAAAAATGAAACCTTCGTGGTATGAAGGAAACACAGGGTTGCCTCCTTTAGATTATGCAATTAAAAACGCTAATGATCATGGCTGGTCTCACCATATTGAAAGACTAATGATTTTATCAAATATAATGAATCTTTGCGAGATTAAACCAATTTTTGTTTATAAATGGTTTATGGAAATGTTTGTTGATTCATCTGATTGGGTAATGTCACCAAACGTTTATGGCATGGGACTATTTAGCGATGGGGGAATATTTGCAACTAAACCATATATCTGTGGTTCAAGCTATTTTTTAAAAATGATGGATTTTAAAAAGGGTGATTGGTGTAATATTATGGATGGTCTTTATTGGAGATTTATTTATAAAAATAGAAAATTTTTTTTAAAAAACCCAAGACTATCGATGATGGTGAGGATTTATGATAAAATGAATGCACCTAGAAAAAAAATGATTCTGGCTGCAGCAGATAAATTTATTAAAGAAAATACAAATGCCAATTAAGGTTTTTTTCAATAACTCCTGTAACATTTGTAAAATGGAAATTGATCATTATAAGAAAAATTCTGATGAAAACTTAGAGTGGGTTGATATTACAAATAATCAGGAAGCAATTATTTTGACTTCAAAATCCCAAGCAGAGCTTTTACGAAGATTACATGTTATCGAAAATGGAGAAGTTATAGGTGGGGCGAAAGCATTTGTGATTATTTGGTCTAAAATTCCAAAATATAAATTTTTAGCTAAAATATTTAGTTTCAAACCTTTATTTATAATTTTTCATTATCTTTATGAATTTGTTGCCTACTTTCTTTTTTTGAAAAACAAACATCAACTTAATGAAGAAACAAAACCTTCCAACTAAAATTTGTCCAGTTTGTCAAAGGCCATTTAAATGGAGAAAAAAATGGAGATCGAATTGGGATAAAGTCAAATACTGTTCAAAAAGATGTTCATCTAAGTGAACATTGTAATAATTTTTGGAATATAATTTTTAAAATTAAAAAAACCTTTATTACAATACTGCCAGGAATACTGATCAAGCTTTCTGTATAAAAAATTAATTATAATATCATTCGAATTTAAATAATCTAAATTTTCACCAACTGTTGGATATAAACCTATAATATTTTCACCTATTTTTTTGACCTCACTTATATCTATAATCTCACACTCAATTGATTGATTTTTAATTCTTTGTTCTTGGTCTTTGATTAAAAGGGATTTAAATTCGATAACTTTATCACTTAATTTGATGGACCTGTTTTCATTTTCGTTTAATACCAAATAAATCTTTTTAAATTTAAAATCGTTAAAATCAGTAATTTCAAAAGATAGGTTATTTTCAAAAATTAATAAATTATTAGAATCGATATCTTTAGGATTAGCAAAATTTTGTTTTACAATTGAGTATGTCTTTTCAGAAACTTTTGGTGGCGCGTTTTCATTCAATTTAATATTGTTAAATCTATTATTAGTAAATTTTTTGATATTCCATTCACTTGCTAAATAATGTTTTCCTTGAGTTTGTACTCCAGCAACCCATCTCCATCCAAGTGTATTTGATGCAGCATCACCATCATAAAGATGTTGCATAAAAAATTCTGCGCCTAGTTGCCAAGGTAAATCCAATGTGAATATCCAGATACTTGCAAACCACATTCTCGTGTGATTATGAAGATAATTATTTTCTTTTAATTCTTTTACCCACTCATTGAAGCATTCGATATTAGTATTTCCCTCTATCGCATTTAAGTATTCTTTATTATCTCCAAATTTTTCTCTTATACTGTTTAAGCTTACCAAATAATCGGTCCATACGTTTGGTCTTAACTCAAGCCAACCTTTCCAATAAGTTCTCCAAAGAACTTCCTGAATAAATTTTTCATTTTTTGAAAAGGAAAACTTTGCGAGTGATTTTTTGATAATTTCAATTTCATTAAGAACCCCATGCGTAACGTAAGGTGATAAGCATGAAACGTTATCTCTTTTATCAGGTCCAAAATCGAAGTTTCTCAACCTTGAATAATCTGAAAGATTCTTTTCTACAAAATTATTTAGTTTATCAATAGCTTTCGCTCTGGATGTTTCGAAATTCATTTTTTACTTTAATTTTTTTTTATGGAAATTTATAAATCTTTCAACATTCGATTTGTTAAAAGTTTTATTTTCTTCAAAAGAAACTTTTTTCATTGAGTAAGCATTACTTTTTGTAATTCTTGATTGAATTGTAACATTTCCCTTATAAAGTTTTAACTTAACACTTCCATTTACCTTACTTTTTTTTAGATCCACAATTTTTTGTAATTTAAATCTTTCTTTTGAGAACCAATAACCGTTATAAATTAATTCTGCATATCTTGGCATAATAGAATTTTTTTTATGCATAGTATCTTTATCTAATGTCACAGACTCCATTGCTCTATGGGCGATTAAAAGTAACGTCCCACCTGGTGTTTCATAAACACCTCTTGATTTAATTCCGATAAATCTATTTTCAACTAAATCAACTCTTCCAACTCCATTCTTTCCACCAATCTGATTTAATTTTTCTAAAAGTTTTTCTGGATTTAATTTTTTTCCATTAATACTCACTGGATCACTGTTTTTGAAACCAATAGAAACATAAGTAGGTTTATTTGGTGCCTTTTCAGGAGAAGTTGTTCTTTGAAAAATAAATTCAGGGGCTGAATTTTTTGGATTTTCTAAAACCTTACCTTCAGTAGACGTGTGAAATAAATTGTCGTCTACTGAAAAAGGCGGTGCACCTTTTTTATCTTTTGGAATAGGTATATTATTTTTTTTGGCATAATTTATTAAATCAGTTCTTGATTTTAATTTCCAAATTCTCCAAGGAGCTATCACTTTTATTTTTGGACCAAAATAATGATATCCAAGTTCAAATCTAACTTGGTCATTTCCTTTACCTGTTGAACCATGCGAAACAGCGAACGCTTTAAATTTTTTCGCGACCGCAATTTGGTCTTTTGCAATTAACGGTCTCGCAATTGATGTTCCAAGAAGGTAAACCCCCTCGTAAATTGCATGACCTCTAATCATTGGGAAGATATATTCCTTTACGAAAGTATTTTTTAAATTATTGATTATAATTCTTTTAACACCAAGTTTTCTTGCGTTTTTAATAATTTTCTTTCGGTCCATTTCTTGACCAATGTCTGCGGTGTAGGCAATTACCTCGCTATCGTAATTTTCTTGTAACCACTTTAGAATTATAGATGTATCAAGTCCGCCTGAGTAGGCTAAAACAATTTTTTTGTTTTTTTTCATTTAAGATATTAAGCGCAGCTTTTTTTTGCAGTATTGTAAGCCTTTGTGAAACCCATTAAAGAATAGTGGTCAATTGTTTGAGATCCAGATTGATTATATCCCGTGATCATAACTCTTGATCCTTTTTTCATTACATTAACCATTTTTCTCTCTAAACCTGTGTCACCTATCCAAGCAAAGTTTTCTTTTTTAACGTCGAACTTAATTTTATTTTTTCCAGATTTAGCTGTAATTGAATTTTGAGCGTTGTATTGATAACCAGAAGTAATACTTACTTCATCTTTAATTTTATCAGCTGGTCTGAAACTAATAAATAATCTTGCTTCTCTTGGATTTTTTTTTGGTGATTGTAAAACTGGTTTTGATTGAGCAAAACATAGTTTCTTTGCTCCATCGGTAACAACTATTGTTTCCCAGTCTTTAAATTTACCAACTTTTTTAATCTCTTGAGCTGAGGCTTCAGAGACAATTAAAAGACAAAATAATAATACTGTGATTTTATTTATTAAGGACATGGATTTGGATATATTTTTTGAACTTCGTTAATTTCATTAATAATTTCATTATTTAATTTTACATTTACACTTTCTACATTTGTTTTCAACTGTTGCATAGTCGTAGCACCAATTATTACACTTGTAACAAAAGGCTGTATTTCACAAAATTTTATGGACATTTGAGCAAAATCCAAATTAAATTTTTGAGAAATTTTGTAGTATTCTTCGATAGCTTTAATGCTATTTTCATTGTTGTAGCG
This sequence comes from uncultured Pelagibacteraceae bacterium, assembly GCA_902602575.1. Classification (GTDB taxonomy): domain Bacteria; phylum Pseudomonadota; class Alphaproteobacteria; order Pelagibacterales; family Pelagibacteraceae; genus Pelagibacter. The sequence goes on from CACKRX010000003.1 coordinate 8,767, forward strand.
AGTGAAATCTTTAAAAAGATCTATTCTTGAACCTTTTGGCATATTATTATTTCGATATTTTCCTGTGAGGTAACCGAAAGCTAATGGCGAGTAAGCCAGCAAACCACTTTGCTCCCTTACCGAAATTTCGGCAAGACCAACCTCATAGGTCCTATTGAGTAAGTTGTAAGGATTTTGAACAGCCATCATCTTGGGTAAATTTTTTAACTTTGACAGCTCAAGACATTTTGCTAAACCCCATGCAGTTTCGTTTGAAAGTCCCACATATCGAATTTTTCCTGCATCTACAAATTTTTTTAAATTTTCTAAAATCTCCTCAAAAGCAATCCAATTTTTTTCATTTGAATCGTGTTCGTACCCTTGCTTACCAAAAAAATTAGTATTCCTTTCAGGCCAATGTAATTGATATAAATCGATATAATCAGTTTGCATTCTTTTTAAACTTTTCTCTAATGCCTCAGACATCCTTTTTTTATCATAACTGCATCCACCGCCTCTTATATACTCCTTACTGGTAGGACCAGAAACCTTTGTAGCTAAAATGACTTTGTCTCTCTTTTTAGATTTTTTGAACCATTCACCTATGATACTTTCAGTCTCGCCATAAGTTTCTTCTCTCATTGGTATTGCATATATCTCTGCTGTGTCCCAAAAATTTACCCCATTATCAATTGCATAATCCATTTGCTCAAAACCATCTGCCTTTGAGTTTTGCTCCCCCCAAGTCATGGTTCCGAGACAAATTGTACTCACATCGACGTCTGTACTGCCTAATTTCTTATAATTCATAAAAATATAATATTTTGGTACCTTTAGACCATTGAAAATTTTTGTAAAATTAATATATTCAAATTATGGATTTTAACAGACAAAATATCTTCCAAGCAACATCTGCAAAAACTGCAGTTTGGGATGCTGGTTTAAGAGCTTACATGTTGAAAGTGTATAACTACATGGCAACTGGAGTGCTTTTAACCGGAATAATTTCATTAATTTCATTTAAAATGTCTGTAGTTACAGATTCTGCAGGAACGATCGCTTCATTTACAAGTTTTGGTAACGCAATTTTCTTTTCAGGTTTAAAATGGGTAATTATGCTAGCACCTTTAGCAATAGTTTTTTATATGAGTTTTGGTATTAACAAAATGTCAGCAGCCAAAGCACAAACAGTTTTCTGGGTATTTGCTTCTTTAATGGGATTATCATTATCATGGATACTTTTAGTTTACACAGGAGTAAGTGTTGCAAGAGTATTTTTTATTACATCAGCAACTTTTGGAGCTATGAGTATTTACGGTTACACAACTAAAAGAGACTTAACTAAGTTTGGTTCATTTTTAATGATGGGCTTGATAGGAATTATAATTGCTTCACTAGTAAATATTTTTCTAAAATCTCCGATGATGTATTTTGTAATTTCAATTTTAGGTGTTTTAATTTTTGTCGGTCTGACTGCATATGACACACAAAAGATTAAAAATATGTATTCAGCCTCAGATACTGTCGAGATATCCGGCAAAAAAGCAATAATGGGTGCATTAACACTTTACTTAGACTTTATAAATCTATTTATCATGCTCTTAAGACTTTTCGGTCAAAGAAGATAATTAAAGTTTTTTCCAATTTATTTTATTAATCAAGTTTTCAAGATCCTGTGAATTTTTTAGTATTCGGCCCCTACTATCAGTAATACAATACTTTAAGTTTTTGCTATCTGGTTTGAAATTTTTACAAATATTATAAATTGCGTTTTCAGCAGCATTTTTAAAAACACTAAAGCTCACTTGTTTATTTGAAATATTTAGTCCATAATCTTTCCATGAACCGTTTGAAACCATTTTTGCGTATAAATCTAGAATTATCTTAAGTTCACTTTTTTCGAAAAAAAATTTTTCTTCGTATTTTTTAATCGAGTTGTTAATTACTAATTTTAAATTTCTATTCATTTTGAGAGTATTTTTTAATTAATGGAATTTGAAAAGCTGTAAAAATAAAAGTAATTGGTAACATACCCCATACTTTAAAATTTACCCAAAATTCTTCAGTTTGTGTTCTCCATATAATTTCATTTAGAATGGCTAAGCCAAAGAAAAACCATATCCATCTAAAATTTAAAATATTCCATCCTTCATCATTTAACGGTAATGATTTTCCCAAAATTAATTTTAAAAGGGGCTCTTTGGTAAAATATTTTCCAAAAAAAAGAGTTAAACCAAATAAAATATTAATTATTGTTGGCTTCATGTAAATAAAAATTGGGTTATTGAAGTAGATAGTTAATCCTCCAAAAAGAGTTATAAGAATACCTCCCGCAAGAGGCACCATAGGGATTTTTTTTTCAAAAAACCAAACAATTAAAATAGAAATTATTGTCGCAACTATAAGAGGCGGTATAGCTACTTGAAGATCTTTTCCAGAATTATAGTAAAAATAAAAGAAAATTACTAATGGACCAAAGTCTGTTAAAAATTTTATTAGCGACTTATTCACAACTTAATATTATCAGATTTACAAACTTTTAATAATTTTTTTATTGATTTTTTATCCCAAATACCCATATTATTTAATGTGAGTGTTCAAAAAGCAAAATTTTCAATCGGTGATGTTGTAAAGCACAAGCACTTTGATTTTAGAGGTGTTATTTACGATGTAGACTTTGAGTTTAATAATTCTGAAGAATGGTATGAATCTATACCCAAAAAAGTAAGACCTAGAAAAGACCAACCATTTTACCATCTGTTAGCTGAAAATGAGGATGTAACTTACGAAGCATATGTTTCTGAACAAAATCTTCTTAAAGATGATTCAAAAGAACCAATTAAACATCCGTTAATTAATGAGATATTTTCTGGGAAAAAAGGCTCATCATATTTCAAACAGTCAAATTAATTAGTAGGGCCATCATTTAAACACAATTCTCTCAAATCTTAGACATACCTTTGGTCTACAATTAATTACTGATCAAGGATGTTAAATATTTCCCAACATTATCTCCCTCAACGTTCTTGATCAGTTAATTTCTTTATAATAAAATCCTAATAATTACATAAATGTTGAACAGAATTTTTGAAATACTAAAAATAATTTCACTTTCGAAATTAACGAGAATTATTGTATTCTCACTTTTCGTTATTTTTCTTACTTTAGGTCTTATGGAATCTTTATTTCTATCACCACAAGATTATATTCAAAGTGATGCAGTGAGAATTATGTATGTTCATGTTCCGGCAGCATGGATTTCTTTAGGAATATTTTCATTCATAGCTTTTCTATCATTAAGTATTTTCATTTTTAAAAATAAAAATTTTGCAATTATTGCCAAAAGTTTTGCACCATCGGGTTTAGTTTTTAACCTCATTGCTTTAGTGACTGGATCTATTTGGGGTAAACCAACTTGGGGAACATGGTGGGCTTGGGATCCTAGAATTACTTCAATGTTGGTGCTATTTTTGTTTTATATCCTTTATATCGCATCGTGGAGATTATTTGAAAATGATAAAGCCGCAAAAATTTCGAGTTTAGTGGCCATAGCTGGTTTTGTGAATGTACCTATAATTAAATTTTCTGTAGATTGGTGGGCAAGTCTTCATCAACCGTCTTCAGTCAAAATTCTTTCTGAAACTACAATTCATTCCTCGATGTTGACACCATTATTGCTCATGACTGCGGCATTTGCACTATTCTCGGTATTAATTTTTTTAATGAAATATAATATAGAATTGATAAAGATTAAGACTAAAGGATTAGATAGATTGTGATTAACTTATTATTAATGAATGGTTACGGATTTTTCGTATGGTCGGCTTTTGCTTTTACGCTAATCAACTTTTTTACACTGTATATAATAATCAATCGACAATTAATAAAAGAAAATAAAAAATTTGAATTAAGATTTAATCATTTAGAAAAAATTAAATACACAGAGGCTTACAAACAGAGAACTAACCGGGTATTAGTTTCAAGTAACACTGCACAAAAAATCTAATTTAAACTAATGTACAGCAAAAAAGTTAAGTTAAGATTTGTATTCATCATAGTATTTTTAATACTAATAGCACTCACAACCTTCACAGTTCTCAAAGTTTTAAAAGATAATGTCGTATATTTTAAATCTCCAAGTGAAATCAATCTTTTGTCAAAAATTTCGAACAAAAAAATTAGAGTCGGAGGTATGGTAAAAAAAGACTCAGTTATGATGAACAATAATAAAATCAACTTTATAATTACTGATTTTAAAAATGAGTTATATGTAACTTTTTCTGGGACAGTTCCAAATCTATTTGAAGAAGAAAAAGGAGTTGTTGCAGAAGGATTTCTTAATGATAAAAAATTTCTGGTAGCGGATAAAATTTTGGCTAAGCATGATGAAAATTATATGCCACCAGAAGTTAAAAAATCTTTAGGAGAATAAGTTGATTATTTCACAATTAGGATATTATTCATTAATTTTCGGTTTGTTGACATCAATATTTATTTTTTTTAATTCTTCAATTCAACTAAAAAAAAATAACTCAGTTATTTCCAATAAAACAACTGGTTTAATTGGTTTTCAGTTTTTTTTTGTTTTTGTCTCTTTTATTTCTTTAATTTATTCATTTATAATTTCTGATTTTAGCAACGAGACAGTCTTTAACAACTCTCACACAACAAAACCTCTTTTTTATAAAATTACAGGGACCTGGGGAAATCATGAAGGTAGTTTACTTTTATGGTTATTGGTTCTAACTGGAGTGTTGTTAGGATTTATTTTTAAATCTAGAAATGAACCAAACAATTACAGACTATTAACTACATTACTCCATCAAATTATTGTAATCGGTTTTTTTGTTTTTGTTTTAAAAACATCAAATCCTTTTAATGAAATTTTTCCAGTTCAAACAGAAGGACTCGGACTTAATCCTATTTTACAAGATCCTGCATTAGGTATTCACCCTCCAATTTTATATTTGGGTTATGTTGGAACATCGATAATTTTTTCAGCTGCATTAGCTTCAATGGTTTCAAATTATGTGAACAAAAATTGGGCTAAAAATATAAAATTTTGGATTTTATTTTCTTGGATTTTTTTAACAGGTGGAATTCTATTAGGTTCGATTTGGGCGTATTACGAACTAGGATGGGGTGGTTTTTGGTTTTGGGACCCAGTTGAAAATGTATCTTTAATGCCATGGTTAAGTTTAACTGCATTACTTCACTGTGTTGTAACTTTAGAAAAAAGAGAACTTTTTAAAAAATGGACAATTGTTTTATGTATAATTACCTTTGCACTAAGTATGGTTGGAACTTTCTTGGTAAGATCTGGAATTTTAAATTCAGTTCATACTTTCGCAAATGATCCATCTAGAGGAATTTACATACTAACATTTTTATTAGTTTTAGTTTTATTATCATTTGTAATATTTATAATTTATGAAAATAAAAACTTTACTCAAAAAAGTGAAATTTTTACTTTAAGCAAAGAAACTGCAGTTCTCATTAATAATTGGTTCATATTGTATTTCTTAAGTGTTGTTTTAATAGGTACGATTTATCCAATATTTCTTGACGTAATATTAGATGAGCAAATTTCGGTGGGACCACCATTTTATAATAAACTAATTTTACCTTTCCTTATCCCTTTTGTTCTTTTTATGTCTATTGGTCCTAGCATGAAATGGATCAAAACAAACTTTAGGATTGGAGTTAAAAGTTTTCTTGTAATCATTTCTACATTAATTTTATCTTTCATAACCGTTTATTATATTGGAGAAAAAAATATATTTGTTCTTTTATTATTTATTGGGTTTTTTTATTTGCTTCTAAAAAGTTTGAGTCAATTTAGGGATAAAACAAAAAATTTTGCACAAATATTTTCACATACTGGATTTTCGTTACTTTTAATATCAATATTATTAAATAGTTTTTCATCAAAAGAGATAGTGAAAAATATCCAAGTTGGAGAGAGTTTTATTCTTAAAAATGAAAAAATAATTTTTAAAAAAATCACAGTAGAAAAAGAAAAAAATTACGAGACTATAATTGGTTTTTTTGAAATACTTGATGAGAAAAACAAAATTATTAATCTTCAACCTGAAATTAGAATTTATAATGAACCCGAAATGGCCACTAGTGAAGCATCTATAAAAACATCATTATTCAAAGACAGATTTATAACAATTAATATAATTAAAGATCAAAACTTCTTTAACGTAAGATATCAACATAAGCCATTTATGATTTGGATCTGGATTTCAACTTTAATAATTATGCTAGGAGGGTCTTTTGCAATTTTTAGAAAAAGCAAAGAAGTCAATATTTAGTTTAATCATTTTACTTTTTCTAATGTTATCGTTTTTTGTTTTTAAATTTGCCTTAGAAAAAGAAAAAATTTATTCTCCAAAAATAATTGATAACCAAATTTATACAGATTTTGAGGTTCAAGATTTAATAGAGGGAAAAAGGATAAATTTAAGCAAAGTTCTTTTTGGAAAAAATTTTTATTTGATAAATATTTGGTCTTCGTGGTGTGAACCTTGTAAAGATGAAAGTGACAAACTTTTAGAACTAAAAAAAAATACATCAATTATGATGATTGGAATAAATTATAAAGACAAAAAGATTAATGCATTGAACTTTTTAAAATTATATGGAGATCCATTTGACCGAGTATTTATTGATAAACAAGGAACGATATCAATTAATTTTGGTGCTTACGGAGTTCCAGAAACATTTTTAATTAATGAGGACAATAAAGTGTTGAAAAAATATATAGGTCCATTAAATGACGAGGATGTTTATGAAATCAAAAAGATTACTAATAATTAAAATTTTAATAATTTTTATTTTAATTTCTTTTAATTTTAAGAATGTCGCTGTATCTTCAGATTTTTCTGAACAGCAAACTATAAATATTACTAAAAACTTAAGATGTTTAATTTGTCAAGGTCAAACAATTCACGAGTCTAATTCAGATTTTGCCGAAAGTATGAAAAAATATATTAAAAGCGAATTAGAGAATGGGAAAACCAATGAGGAAATATTTTCATCTCTTGTCAAGAAATACGGTCAGTGGATAATGTATGATCCAGGTATATCAAGAAATACCCTTTTATTGTGGACTTTGCCCTTATTGTTATTTTTAATTGGAGGTGTCATAATAGCAAAAAAAATTTTTAGAAAAATATGAGCAACAGTATAATTAAAATTTTAGCAGTTTTTTTAATACTTTTTGGATTGACAAAAAACATTAATGCTGATGAGCCAAAACATTCTGATAACCATCAGTTTAATTTCTTTTCAGGAGTATTTGATATCAACACTAGTTCTAAAAAAAGTTCAGAATTATTTGGTATACAACATTCTAATGAGGATTTATTCAGGGATACTTTTTTAGGAAAGTTAAGTCCAATTTCTGGGTTTATGATGACAACAGATTCAACATCATACCTTTATACCGGAGTTCAAGCGGAATATAAAATTGGTAAATTAAATTTAACTCCAAGTTTCTCACCTGGCTTATACTCAATGGGTGATGGAAAAGATTTAGGCTCGCCCTTAGAATTTAAATCCGAACTTCAACTATCTATAGATCTTCTTCCTGGCACTAAACTGGGCTATTCGCAAAGCCATTTGTCTAATGCAGGTTTAGACGATAAGAATCCTGGGGCAGATAGTTACATGTTTAATTTCATGAAAAGTTTCTAATATAATCTTATGAATATTTTAAATTGTCATAATTTTCGTGATTTTAGAAAATTAGCTAAGAAAAAACTTCCTTCACCAATATTTCATTATATTGATGGGGCTGCAGATGACGAGATCACCTACGCAAGGAATACAAGTGCATTTGATGATGTTGATTTAGTTCCGAACGTATTAAGAGGAGTTGAGAATGTTGATTTATCGACAACTATCTTTGGAAAAAAATTAGATTTACCTTTTTATTGTTCACCTACAGCTCTTCAAAGACTTTTCCATTACGATGGAGAAAGAGCAGTAGGAAAGGCAGCCCAAAAATTTAATACAATGTTTGGAGTTTCAGCCTTAGCTACCGTTAGTGTAGAGGAAATATCTTCGATGATAGATACTCCTAAGATGTTTCAATTTTATTTTCATAAAGATAGAGGTTTAAACACCTCATGTCTGGAGAGAGCAAAAGCTGCAAAATTTGATGTTATGGCTTTGACAGTTGATACTATAACTGGAGGAAACCGTGAAAGAGATTTAAGAACTGGTTTTACATCTCCTCCTAAATTAACCTTATCAAGTTTATTTAGTTTTGCGACTAAACCAATGTGGGGAATAAATTACTTAACAAAAGGTAAGTTTGAATTACCCCATCTTCAAGATTTCGTGAAGGAAGGCACAAGCACAAATTCTTCTATTGGAAATTATTTTTCTACCATGTTGGACCAATCTATGAATTGGAAAGATGCAGAAAAACTTTGTTCTCAATGGGGAGGCCATTTTGCATTAAAAGGTATTATGAGTGTTGAAGATGCCAAAAAAGCTGTTGATATTGGATGCACAGGTATAATGGTTTCAAACCACGGAGGAAGACAACTTGATGGCTCAAGATCGCCTTTCGATCAACTTGCAGAAATAGTAGACGCGGTTGGAGATAAGTTAGATGTTATCTGTGAGGGTGGATTTCAAAGAGGAACACATATGTTAAAAGCTTTATCTCTTGGTGCTAAGGCATGTGCAGGAGGAAGATTATATCTTTACGCTTTAGCTGCAGCTGGCCAAGCAGGAGTTGAGAGAGCTTTAGAGTTATATAAATCAGAATTGGTAAGAGATATGAAATTAATGGGATGTACGAAAATTTCAGATCTTAATAGAAGTAATTTAAGATTTAGAAGATAAATTGTTGAATAGTTTGAAATTAATTTATAGAATAATTTTTTATGAAACTAGCTAAGAGTTTAGATAGATTAGGAACTGAGTCTGCATTTACCGTCCTTGCGGAGGCAAAAAAATTGGAGGCTCAAGGTAAACCCATGATTCATTTAGGATTAGGTCAACCAGATTTTAAAACTCCAAAACATGTTGTTGAAGCAGCCAAGAAAGCACTTGATGATGGACATCATGGATATGTAATGTCAAATGGTATTCCCGAATGTCGTCAGGCTGTCACCAGGTGGATAAAAAAACGTTACAATGTTGAAATCGATTTTGATAGAATTCTCATTATGCCAGGTGGAAAACCTACGATGAGTTATGCTATCCAATGTTTTGGTGAACCTGGAGCAGAAATAATACATCCTACACCTGCATTCCCAATATATGAGTCGATGATAAATTATACTGGCTCAACATCTGTACCTTATGATTTAACAGAAGATAAAGATTTAAAATTCAACCCAGATAAAATATTATCTTTAATTACTGACAAGACTAGATTGCTAATCTTAATTAATCCAAATAATCCAACAGGAAGCTTTGTTGAAAAAAAAGATATTGATTTCTTAGCTGATGGTCTAAAAAAATACCCTCATGTAACAATATTAAGTGACGAAATTTATAGTAGACAAATTTTTGATAATAAAGAAATGCCATCATTTTTTCATTATCCAGAATTAAGAGAAAGATTGATCGTTTTGGAGGGATGGAGTAAAGCTTATTCAATGACAGGTTGGAGACTTGGTTGGAGTTTTTGGCCTCAACACTTAATAGAGCATGTTAATAAATTATTAATCAATAGCGTTTCATGCGTTAATGCTGCAGCTCAGTTTGCAGGTATTGCTGCATTAGATGGACCAGATGATTCGATCAATGCAATGATGGAAAAATTTACTCAAAGAAGAGATCTAATTTACAAAGGGTTGAATGATTTACCAGGTGTGGAATGTAGTTTACCAGGTGGAGCATTTTATGCATTTCCTAAAGTAATTGGAACTGGCATGAACGGTGCTGAATTTGCAAGGAAGGCTATGCATGAGGCAGGAGTGGCAATAGTTCCCGGATCAGCTTTTGGTGAAACTTGCCAAAATTATGTTAGATTCAGTTTTGCTGCATCAAGAGATAATATTTCTCAAGCATTAGAAAATATCAAAAAAATGCTGAAATAGTTTTAATAGTATTTCCAAAAAATATTAGATAATATCAAATCTTATGAATACCATTCTTCAACAAGAATTAAAAAAAATTTTGAATGGCAGATTTTCTCAATCAGAGTCTACACGCTTAAATTATTCTAGAGGAGAAGATACCTACGATCCGATTTTATCTAAAGCAGTAGTTTTCCCAGAAACGAATGAAGAAGTTTCGAAAATACTAAAGCTTTGCAATGAACACAAAGTACCAGTCGTTCCTTTTGGTACCGGCACATCCCTTGAGGGAAATGTAGTCGGTAATGATAAAGGTATAACAATTTCGTTAGAAAAAATGAATAAAATTTTAAGTGTTAACACGCAAGATTTCGACTGTAGAGTTCAAGCATGCGTAACAAGAGAACAATTAAATGATTATTTAAGAGAGGATGGAGTTTTTTTCCCAATTGATCCTGGTGCTAACGCTGCAATAGGAGGTATGGCTTCAACATCTGCCTCTGGAACAATGGCAGTTAAATACGGTACCATGAAAACTGTTATAACCGGTTTAACTGTAGTTCTTCCAAATGGCGAAATAATGAATACAGGAGGAAGAACAAAAAAAACTTCCGCTGGATATAATTTAACAAATTTATTTGTAGGATCAGAGGGTACTCTAGGAATTATTACTGAAATTCAATTGAGGTTATCTCCTATTCCAGAAAGTATAATGAGCGCTGTTTGTCATTTTTCATGTTTAGAAGACGCAGTAAAAACTGCTCAAGAAGTTATTCAATATGGTATCCAAATTGCAAGAATTGAAATGCTAAATAAAGATCAAATGGAAATAAGTATAAACTATTCAAAATTGGAGGATGTTAAAGCACTCCCAACCCTATTTTTTGAATTTCATGGTTCAGAGGTATCAAATAAAGAGTCCATCAATACTGTAGAGGAATTATCAAAAAATAATAATGGAAGCTCATTCAAGTGGGCTAAAAGTTTAGAGGAAAGGAATAAACTATGGAAAGCTAGATGGGATGTATATTACTCAGTCAAAGCTTTAATAGATAATGGCAGGGTTTATTCAACAGATGTGTGCCTACCTATTTCAAAAATAACTGAATGTGTAAAATTTGCAGAAGTAGAGGTTAAAAAATTTGGATTAAGGGCCCCAATGGTAGGTCACTTAGGAGATGGAAATTTTCATGTTTTGCTTCCCTATAATCCTGAAAAAAAAGAAACTTATGAAAAGATAAGAAAATTCAGCGATCTTTTGATTGAGAAAACATTAGAGCTAGAGGGAACAATCACCGGTGAACATGGAGTAGGATTACATAAAAAAGAGTATCTTAAAAAAGAACATGGAGATAATCTTCCAACAATGAAATTAATAAAAAGAACCATGGATCCAAACAACATAATGAATCCTGGAAAAATTTTTGATCTAAATTAAATCCCAAATGAAAAAAATATTAGTTACTAGAAAATTACTTGACTCGAACGAGGAAAAATTAAAAAAGCTTTATGATGTGAAACTAAATTCAAATGATGAATTATATTCTCAAAAAAAATTAATAGAAATGAGCCAAGGCTGTGATGGGATTCTTACTGCATTGACTGATAAATTAGACGAAGAAACTATAAATTTGTTACCGGAAAGTGTGAAAATTCTTTCCAACTTTGCTGTTGGATTTGGTAATATTGATCTTGGGGCAGCAAAAAAAAGAAATATTATCGTTACAAATACACCAGAAGTTTTGACAGATGCTACAGCCGAAATAGGCATTCTTTTAATTCTTGGGGCATGCAGAAGAGCTTCAGAGGGCATAGAGGGAGCAAGAGCTGGAGACTGGAAGTGGTCAGCAGACTATTTGATTGGAAAACAGTTAACAGGATCAAGACTAGGTATTTTAGGAATGGGAAGAATTGGTCAAAAAATTGCTAAAATTGCAAAATCTTTAGGAATGATTGTTCATTATCATAACAGATCAAAATTAAATTCTGAAAAAGAGCAAGGGGCCATCTATCATGAAAAATTAGAAAGTTTGTTGTCTGTTTCAGATGTTCTCTCAGTTTGTTGTCCTGCTTCAAAAGAAACAATTAATTTAATTAATAAGGATAGTTTAGAGCTTTTACCAAAAGGCGCAGTTGTCACCAATGTTGCAAGGGGAGATATTGTAGATGATGAAGCTTTAATTGATGCATTAAATAGAAGAAAAGTTTACGCAGTTGGTTTAGATGTTTATAAAAATGAACCAAATCTAAATCCTGGTTATTTAAAACACAAAAGTGCTTTTATTCTTCCCCATTTAGGAAGTGCTACGAAAGAAACGAGAACTGCAATGGCAAATCTAGCAATTGATAATATCAGCGAATTTTTTCAAATAGGTTCGTGTAAAAATAAAGTAAATTGATAAAATAATACCACTCATAGTTGTAAATAAATTACCTGGGCGCGAATTAACACTAGGACTCTTTTTCATTATTGTGCTTAAATAGTTACAAGTTAATTAACTTAATAAGAGGAGAAAATAATGATTAAAGAAAAAAAATCGTTGAAGGGAAAAATTCCTTCAAGACGTAAGTTCTTTAAGGCAGCGGCAGCAACTGGTGCAGCAGCAACAGCAGCAGTAGCAATGCCAAATATTGCATTTGGAGCACCACAAACTCTAAAAATGCAAGCAGCATGGCCAAGTGGAGCTAACATCTTTTTTGAAATGGCAGGAGACTATTGCAAAATGGTTAGCGACATGTCAGGTGGATCACTTAAAATTGATCTTCAACCTGTAGGGGCAGTTGTAAAAACAAGTGAGATCGGCCAAGCAGTAAGTTCAGGTGCTGTAGATATGGGACACTGGGTAACTGCATATTGGTATGGTAAAAACCCAGCCGCATCTTTATTTGGTACTGGACCATCTTATGGAATGTCATCTCAAGAAGTTATGGGATGGATGGAGTATGGTGGAGGAAGAAAACTGTATGAAGAAACAATTGCAAAAGTTGGTTTCGATTATACAGGTGTTTTCCATATGCCTATGCCAGCTCAACCATTTGGTTGGTTTAAAAAGAACGTAACAAAAGTATCTGACGTTAAAGGTATGAAGTACAGAACAGTTGGTTTAGCGACTAACGTTCTTACTGCAATGGGAATGGTCGTAAGACAGTTACCAGGTGGTGAAATTCAGCCAGCTATGAAGACTGGTTTGATTGAAGCAGCTGAGTTTAACAACCCTACTTCAGACTCTCAGTTTGGTATGCAAGATGTTTCTAAGCATTATCACTTAGGAAGCTTCCACCAGTCACAAGAGATGTTTGAAATACCAATTAACAACAAAACGTTTAATAGTCTGTCACCAGCAAACAAAGCAATATTGAAAAATGCTGCTTATGCTGCAAATACAGATAACTACTTTAAAGCATTAGTTAGATATTCAGCAGATTTATCTAAATTAATGAACCAACATAAAGTAAACGTTTATCAAACGTCTGATGAGATTTTAGCTCAACAATTAAAAGGTTGGGATAAAGTTATCGGTGATTTCACGAAGAAAGATGCTTTCTTTAAGAAAATTGTCGATTCTCAAAAAGCATACGCTAAGAGAGTAATGAAATACTTGCTAATGAATCAGCCTAATTACAAATTAGCTTATGAAAATGAGTTTGGACCAATTGGTAAAGTAAAAATATAATATTAATTTAACACAATTTAAGGGGGCCCTTGGCCCCCTTTTTTTTTGTTTGATTATTATACACAAATTAACGTAAAGTGCATAAATGAAATCTTACATAAAATTCGCAGACACTTTAAGCGCATCAATGGGCAAAGCTTTTTCATGGTGCATTGTTATCCTTATGGGTGGAACTTGTTATGAGGTAATAATGGCCTACGCATTCAATAGTCCAACACTTTGGAATTTTGACTTTAGTTTACAGATGTATGGTGCAATTTTTATGATGGCAGGTGCTTATTGTTTATCAACTGAAGCACATGTAAGAGGAGACGTAATTTACAGATTATTTCCAACAAGAGTTCAAGGTTGGATTGATTTAATTTTATACTTTATTTTTTTCTTTCCTGGAATTTTAGCCTTAGTATTTTATGGATATGAGTATGCAGCATTAGCGTGGAAAATAAAAGAAACTAGCTGGAACAGTCCAGCGCAAATACAAATTTACATGGCGAAATCCATAATACCTTTGTCAGGATTGTTGTTAGCAATACAAGGTATTAGCGAAGTCTTTAGAGCAATTATATGTATTAGAACAGGACATTGGCCAGAAAGACTATCAGCAGATGCTGAAGAAACAGAAAAAGTACTTATGAGAACCTCACAAAAGGACGAAAAAGCAGATGTTATTTGAGTTAACAAATCCTGAGATAGCAATATTAATGATGAGTTTATTTTTATTTGCAGTCTTACTAGGCTTTCCAATTGCATTTACTTTATTAGCTATGGGAGTTGGATTTGGTTACTACGCATACTTTGATCCGTCAAGGATGGATCATTTACTTGATAATCGGATATTTTCTTTATTAGTTCAGAACACTTACACCATAATGGATAATACTGTTTTAACTGCTGTCCCTTTGTTTTTATTTATGGGTTATCTAGTTGAAAGAGCTGGCATAGTTGCAAAATTATTTTTTGCAATAAGACTTGCTTCTCATAGATTACCCGCATCAATGGCTGTAGCTGCTTTAGTTACATGCGCTTTATTTTCAACGGCCACAGGTATTATTGGAGCAGTTGTAACTTTAATGGGACTATTAGCTTGGCCAGCAATGATAAGAGCTGGTTATGACAAAAAATTTGCCTCTGGAGTAATATGTTCGGGTGGATGCTTAGGAATTTTAATACCTCCTAGTATAATGTTAATAGTTTATGCAGTAATAGCTCAATTATCACCACTTAGACTTTTCGCTGCAGCGATATTTCCTGGTCTTATGTTGGCCGGACTTTATATTTTATATGTAATAATAAGAGCATACTTTAACCCTGCACTAGCACCTAAACCTGCGGCAGAGGAAATTCCTCCAAGAGCTGAAATTTTAAAAGAAGTTTTAGTATCTTTTGTTCCATTATTTTCATTAATTATTTTAGTTTTAGGGACAATTTTAGGAGGCTTGGCAACACCAGCAGAGGCGGCGGCTGTCGGTGCATTTGGGGCGTTAGTTTTATCTTATTTTTATAAATCACTAAAATGGAAAAATTTTAAAGAATCAGTTTTTTTAACTGCAAAAACCAGCGCTATGATTATGTGGTTATTTGTTGGATCTTGGACATTTGCTTCAGTATTTTCATACTTAGGTGGTCACGAAGTTTTTGAACAATTCTTTAAGTCAATGGATATTCAGCCTTGGCAATTCTTGGTTATAACCCAAATTATAATCTTTTTACTTGGTTGGCCATTAGAGTGGACAGAAATATTAATTATCTTTGTACCAATATTTTTGCCACTTGTAGAGTTCTTTGGAGTAAACCCTTATTTTTTTGCAATGCTAATAGCTTTAAATTTGCAGACCTCTTTTTTAACACCACCTATGGCAATGTCCGCCTATTATCTAAAAGGTGTTCAGAGTAAAAACGTTGAACTTATGCAAATTTTTAGCGGTATAATGCCTTTTCTTGCGATAGTAATTTTTGCAATGGTATTAATGTATATTTTTCCTGGGATCGCACTTTGGTTACCTGATACTTTATTTGCAGAATAATTTTTATGTCTAATGTCTTCTTATTAAAAGTATCTGAAATAGCAGATAAGATAAGAAATTCAGAATTAACTTCTGTTGAGTTATGTAATTTGTATATCAATCAAATTAATAAGTTTGAAAAAGATGTAAAAGCTTGGGCTCATTTTGATAAAAAACTTCTTCTAGAAAAAGCAGAAGAAGCAGACAATCATAGAAGAGCTGGAAAGGTGGTAGGTCCACTTCATGGGATACCAGTTGCACTCAAAGACATTATAGGAACCTATGAAATGCCGACTGAATGTGGAACTGTTTTGAGAAAAGGTAAGACAGAGTCACAAAATGCAGAAATTGTCGACTTGCTAAAGTCAGCTGGAGCTATAATAATGGGCAAAACTAATACGTCTGAACTTGCTTATCTCGCTCCTCCAAAAACTAAAAATCCACATGATTATTCAAGGACGCCTGGAGGATCTTCAAGCGGGTCTGCTGCAGTAATAGCCTCTCACATGGCGCCATTATCTATAGGTTCTCAAACAGGAGGTTCAGTTATTAGACCAGCCTCTTATTGTGGTGTTGTAGGATATAAACCAAGTTATGGATTAATTTCTCGTAATGGAGTTTTAAGAACTTCATATAATTTAGATCACATAGGTGTATTTGGTAGAACAGTTGAAGATGTTGCTCTTCTTGCAAAAGTCTTAATTAAAAAAGATACTTACGATAAAGCAACAATTCATTTTTCATCAGAATTTATGTTGGATGAGTGCAAGAAAGGGCCAATGTTTGAACCTAAATTTATTTTTTATAAAACTGAAAGCTGGAAAAAAATTGATAAAAAATCAAGGGATGCTTTTGAATTTTTTATCAAATCATTTAAAAAAAATATTGAAGTCTTTGATACACCTTCATATTTCAAAGATATAGACAAATATCATCGAATTATTCATGAAACTGATTTAGCTAATAACTTTCAAGTTTATTATAAAAAATCTAAAAATAAACTTTCAAAAGAAATGCAAACTGCAATTTCAAGAGGTATGAAATATTCAGCAAAAGAATATCTTGATGCAGTAGATTTTATGGAAAGAAGCTATGAGTCGTATAAGGAAGTATTTGAGGATTATCATGGAGTTCTAAGTCCATGTAGTACCGGTGTTGCTGACAAAGGCTTAAAGAGTACAGGTAGTGCAGACTTTAATAGAGTCTGGTCTTACATGCATACACCAGCTATCTCTCTACCTTTACTTCAAGGAGAAAATAATTTACCATTAGGAGTTCAACTAATTGGTGACAAGTATGATGATCATAGATTTTTAGGTGTTGCTAATTGGTTAGAGAAAGAAAGTAAAAAATTTAATGAATAAAATTACAATAATAGTCGGTTTATCTTTTGCAATCTTTTTTTTGGTTGGACTAGCAACAACATTAACTAGATCAATGATGATTGGGTTTTTAGATGTATTACCAGTTTACATATTGATGGGAATAGCAATTGCAATGATGATTTACGAGTCCTTCTTTGATAAGTCCTAGTAGATAGTGAAAAAAAAGGATTTTTTACCCTACTCATTACTTTTAATTCAACCTATTTTTATGGCAAGTAATCTTGTGGTGGCCAGAGGAGGTGTAGAACATGTCCCGCCGATTTCTTTGGCATTTTGGAGATGGTCAACAGTATTTTTCTTACTGATTTTGTTTAATTACAAAATTTTTAATAAAAAAAGAATATTATTAAAAGAATATAAAGAATTATTTTTTTTAGGCCTTATGGGGTGTGGAGTCTGTGGAGCTTTCCCATTTATAGCTGGTCAAACAACAACAATTATAAATATGGGTATAATTTACACATCATCCCCTATTTTTATTATTTTACTTTCTTATTTCTTGTTTAAAGAAAAAATGAACTTATTTAAACTAATAGGATTATTTGCTTGCTTAGTAGGAGTTCTAATTATTATTATTAAAGGTGAATACTCATCATTGATATCTTTAAAATTTACAAAAGGAGATTTGTGGATGTTAGGAGCGTCTATTGGGTGGGCGTTATATTCTATATTTCTATTTAATTGGAAATCATCCTTAAATGTTTTTGAAAGATTTACAGCTATTTCTTTTTTTGGATCTCTTAGCTTGTTACCTTTTTATATTTTTGAACAAAATTTTGTAAGTAGTACTATATTTGATATGAAATTTTTGTTTTGGATTTTTTTTGCAGCAATATCTCCAGGAATAATTGCCTTTATATTATACACTTATACTCAAAAGTATCTTGGTGCTACAACCACAGGATTTACCTTATATCTATTTACAGTTTATGGTGCATTTTACGGAATTTTGTTTTTTGGTGAAACCTTAGAACTATTTCACCTGTATGGAACATTTCTGGTTTTTCTCGGAGTTTATCTAGTAAGAAAAAAGGCTTAGAATGTTTAATAAAAAAATTATGCTTATCTTTAGTACTTTAATTGGTTTAATCACTGTTTATGTAATTATTTGTTTAGTAATTTTTCTGTCACAGAGAAAATTATTATATCATCCTAATGAAAATAATTATTTAGATGAGAACAAACTTACACACAAGATTGAAAAGGTGTTTATTGAGTCAGATAATAAATTAATTGGTTGGCACCATTTTAAAGATAGGAAATACAAGACATTACTATTTTTTCATGGGAATGCAGGAAATCTACAAAATAGAATTTACAAATTAAACGAGATAGCTGAACTAGAATTAAACTATTTAATTATTGCTTATAGAGGTTTCAGTGGAAATGAGGGAAAACCAACAGAAGAAGGTTTATATAACGATTCAATGGCAGCAAAAAGGTGGTTAAATTCAATTAACATCGATGATAACAATATTATTCTTTATGGAGAGTCTCTAGGGACAGCGGTTGCAGTGGATCTTGGCTCAAAATTTTTATTTGCAGGAATTATCTTAGAATCTCCTTTTACCTCAATGGTCGATCTTTCAAAAATTTACTATCCTTATTTACCAGTGAACTTACTGCTGAAAGATAGATATGACTCCATTAATAAAATTAGTAAAATAGCTTTCCCTAAACTCGTAATGCATGGAGATAAAGATAACATTGTTCCATTTAATATGGGAAAAAGAATGTTTGAAAGTTTTTCAGAACCAAAGTTCAGTTATTTCAAGTCAGGTGATGATCATATGATGGATTTTGATAAAGAACTCTTAGAGAATATAAAAAATTTTATTAATAAATTGAGTTGATTAGTCTAATCTTAAAAAATTTTCTGCAAAAATTTCAGCATCAAAAGATTGTAAATCGTCCTCTTTTTCGCCAAGTCCAATTGCAATTATTGGAAGTTTAAATTTTTTTGCAGCAGCAATTAGTATTCCCCCCTTTGCGGTTCCATCAAGTTTTGTCATAACAAGACCAGTTAAAGGGATAATATTATTAAATTCTTTTACTTGATTTATTACATTTTGTCCTGAGGTAGCATCCAAGATTAGAACAACATCATGAGGTGCATTGTTATCCACCTTTTTAACTACATTTGCAATTTTCTTATACTCATCCATCAGGTTTTTTTTATTCTGCAATCTACCAGCTGTATCTATCAAAACTGTATGAATTTTGTTTTTTTTTGAATATTCCATTGCCTTAAAAGCCACGGAAGCTGGATCACTTCCTGCCTCTGATTTAATTATTTCGCTTCCAATTTTTTTTGACCAGTTTTCTAATTGATCTATTGCTGCAGCTCTAAATGTGTCACAAGCAGCTAGTACTGTTTTATAATTATTATTTTGAAATATTTTAGACATTTTCCCAATTGTAGTTGTCTTTCCTACTCCATTGACACCTGAAACTAAAATTGTTCTATTCTCAATGGATTGATGAAAAAAATTTTTATTTTCTAAAGGTTTCATTAATGAGAGAATATATTCTTTAAGAATTTTGTTAATCTCATCCAGTTTATTTTTACTTGGATCAACTCTGCTATTAGCTATTTGTTGTCTAATCTCTGATGAAGCCTCAACCCCAACGTCTGATTGAATTAAAAATTCCTCAATTTCTTCTAAGGTTTTATCGTCAATTTCTTTGTTAATTACAATGTCTTTTATACCTTTTGAAAAATTTGACGTAGTTTTTTTTAAACCATCCTTAAATTTTTGAAAAATATTAATCATAAATTTATATTAATATGTTCAATTTCTGAGACCAAACCTTCCATAATAATGTTTCCTTGTTCATCTTTATTAATTTTAATTTTTCCTAATTTAAATTCTATTTCAGTTGGAAATTTTGAAATACCATTAATTTCACCAGCTACAGCAGTTGCACATGCCGCAGTTCCACATGCTTTTGTAAGACCAGCTCCTCTTTCCCAGTGCAATACTTTAAAATGATTTTTACTTTGCTCTTTTGCAAAAGTAACATTAACTTTTTCAGGAAATAATTCATGATTTTCTAAGATCGGTCCAACTTTTTCAATTTCGATCTTTTCTAATTCGTTTATAAAAAAAATAATGTGGGGATTTCCAACATTAATTGCTGTTCCTAAAAACTCAATATCACTAACCATAACTTTTATTTTTTTTGTATCAATTTTCTCGCTTAGAGGTATTTGATTCCAATTAGTTTTTGGTTTTCCAATATTTGTTTGAATCAAATTATTTTTTAATATTTTCGACTCTAATTTTCCTGAAGAAGTTTCAACAGTAATAAAGTTTTTTGAACTTTCTTTTGATAAAAAGCTAGCTACACATCTAGTTCCATTTCCACATGCTGCAGAGTCCGAGCCATCTGAATTTTTAAAGGTTAGAAATGCATCAAATTTATCACTTTTATTTATAAGAATTAGTTGATCACAACCAATATTGCCTCTGTCACAAATTTTTTTTATTTGAGAATTGTTTAGATCATATTTTTTTTCACGTTGATCAATTATGACGAAGTCATTTCCAAGTCCATCCATTTTATAAGCTTTAAAATCCATATAATAATACTTAACTTATTTATTGACTTTTTGAACCTCTATTATAGTTTCTCACAACTTCCGCAAAAACAGCATTTTGCGGTGTCTTTGGAAACAAAGAGATCGACACCAGTCAGCGAGGGTTCGCCCACTGGTGCGATTGCTGCTGGAAGAAATTATGTTTGAAAATTTGACAAATAAATTCGAGGGAATACTCGATACATTTAAAAAGGCGCCATCACTTAATGAAAAACAGGTTGATGAGGGTCTTAAGCTTATTAGACAAGCTTTACTAGAGGCAGATGTATCGCTTGAAGTAGTAAAAGATTTTGTAACAAAAGTTAAACCAAAATTATTAGGAAAAGAAATAATAAGATCTACAGCTCCAGGACAAATGGTTGTTAAAATTGTTCACGATGAGCTTGTTTCATTTTTAGGTGATAGCAATCAAGAAATTAATTTAAAGTCCAATCCACCGGTAACAATAATGGTGGTTGGTTTACAAGGTTCAGGAAAAACAACTACAACTGCAAAACTCTCAAAATTTTTAGAAAAAAATAATAAGAAAAAAATTATGATGGTAAGTTTAGATATTTATAGACCAGCTGCTCAGGAACAACTAAAAATTTTGGGCGAGCAAAATAATATCCAAACCTTGCCAGTTATAAAAGATCAAATTCCAGCTGACATTTGCAGAAGAGCCCTATCTGCAGCTAATTTAAATGGGTCTGATGTAATTATTTTTGATACAGCAGGAAGAACACAAATAGATCTACAGATGATGTCTGAGATAAAACAAATCGAAGAAGTAATAAAACCAACAGAAACTATGCTTGTTGCAGACTCATTAACTGGACAAGTAGCCGCGAGTGTTGCTAAAGAATTTTCTAATACAGTAAAGGTTACTGGAATAATATTAACTCGAGCTGATGGTGATGGTAGAGGTGGAGCTGCATTAAGCATGAAACATATTGCCAATGTTCCAATTAAATTTTTAGGAATTGGAGAAAAAATAGAAAATTTTGAAAGTTTTCATCCTGATAGAATTGCTAACAGAATTCTAGGAATGGGGGATATCGTATCTCTTGTAGAAAAAGCAGCAGACGAAATTGACGAGGAAAAACTCAAAGAAACTGAAGAGAGTTTAAAGAAAGGTCAGTTTTCTTTAGAAGATTATCTTTCACAATTAAGACAAATGAAAAAAATGGGAGGACTAGAGGGTGTGATGTCTTTTTTACCTGGAGTTTCAAAAATAAAATCTCAAATGGACCAAGCTGGTGTTGACGAAAAAATAATTACACAAAATGAAGCGGTAATACTTTCAATGACTAAAAAAGAAAGAGAAAATCCAAAAATTATCGATGGTTCAAGAAAAAAAAGAATTGCTAATGGCTCTGGAACAGATATTGCCACTATCAATAAATTGTTAAAACAATTTAAAATGATGTCTGACATGATGAAAAAGATGTCAAAAGGAAATACAAAAGGCTTAATGGAAAAAGGAATTCCACCTGAGCTATTCAATCAACTTAAATAAAAAGGAGAAACAAATGTTAAAGTTAAGATTATCAATGGGAGGAACAAAAAAAAGACCAGTTTATAAAATTGTGGTTGCAGACAGCAGATTCCCAAGAGACGGGAGATTTATAGAAAAATTAGGTTTTTTTAATCCTCTAATGCCAAAAGAAAAAAAGGAAAGAGTTGGATTGCAGTCAGAAAGAATAAAGTACTGGCTTAGCCAAGGAGCAAAGCCGACAACTAGAGTTGCTCGATTACTTGGAGAAAATAATTTAATGGAAATGCCTAAACCAGGAAATAATCCAAAGAAAGCTATTCCAAAAAAAGACAGAAAGAAAGATGCTTCTGAAGCACCAAAAGAAGAAAAGAAAGCAGAGGCCCCTAAGGAAGAGAAAAAAGCTGATGCACCAAAAGAAGAAAAGAAAGCAGAGGCCCCTAAGGAAGAGAAAAAAGCTGATGCACCAAAAGAAGAAAAGAAAGCAGAGGCCCCTAAGGAAGAGAAGAAAAAATAACTATGTTTCAAGCGAAAATTTTTACTTTGTATCCTGAATATTTTCCAGGACCTTTCGAAATAGGTATTTGCAAAAAAGCTTTTGAAAAAAAGCTTTGGGATTTAAAACTTATAAATATTAGGGATTACGCAGATGATAAACATAAAACTGTTGATGATACTCCATATGGCGGTGGTGTAGGCATGCTAATGAGACCAGATGTAGTAGCAAAATCTTTGGACGCAAATTTGGATGAAAAAGAAACAGTTTATTATCTAACACCAAAAGGTAAAATTTTTAATCAAGATATTGCAAAGGATATTGTTAAAAAAAACAAAGTTAATATTTTATGTGGGCACTTCGAGGGAGTTGATCAACGAGTCCTAGACTCAAGAAATGTAGAGGAGATAAGTATAGGTGACTTTATCCTTTCTGGAGGAGAGATGGCTTCTTTTGTTGTTTTAGACACAGTTTTAAGATTAGTGCCTGGAGTATTAGGAAATCTAAATTCTACAAAAGATGAAAGTTTTGAAAATGGGCTATTGGAGTATCCACAATATACCAAACCTCAAATATGGGAGAAATTAAGTGTTCCTGACATACTTTTATCTGGAGATCATAATAAAATTAAAAGCTGGCGTTTATCACAATCTGAGGCTATAACACGGCACCGAAGACCAGATTTATGGCAGAAATATAAAAAGGATTAAAATTGCAAAATTTAAACATGAAAAATATAGAAGACATAAATAAAGCAAACGTTAAAAAAATTTCAGCTGAAAAAAAACTCCCAGAGTTTTTTCCAGGAGATATTATAAAAGTTGGTGTAAAAATTACTGAAGGGAAAAGAGATAGAATTCAGTATTTTGAAGGTGTTTGCATAGCAAAGAAAAATAGAGACTTAAATTCATCCTTTACAGTTAGAAAAATTTCTTTTGGAGAGGGTGTTGAGAGAACCTTTGCTCTTTATAGTCCAATAGTTGATACAATCAAAGTTATAAGATCTGGCAAAGTAAGACGTGCAAAATTATACTATCTAAGAGAAAGAACCGGTAAATCAGCAAGGATTGCCGAAAAAATCAAAAAGAAAATTGGTATTGATATTGAGGCTAAACCTGAGCAAGTTACAGAAGAAAATGTGTTACCAGCATTAGAACAAAAGAATACTGAGGAAAAAGCTGAAACAAAAGTCGCTGAGACACCCAATAAACTTGAAGAGAAAAAAGAAGATAGTAAGATTTCTACTGAATTAAAAAAATAATCTTTTTTTAAATGCCAAAGACTTTATACGATAAAATCTGGAGTGATCACCTAGTCCACCAACAGGATGATGGAACATCTTTACTATTTGTGGACAGACATTTGATACATGAGGTGACTAGCCCACAAGCTTTTGAAGGACTTAGAAATAGTAAAAGAGACGTAAGACATCCAAACTTAACCCTTGCTGTTGTTGATCATAATATACCTACAACTGATAGATCTAAAGGAATCGATGACAACGACTCTAGAATTCAAGTAGAAACACTTGAAAAAAATTGCAAAGATTTTGATATCAAACTTTTTGGAATGAATGATAAAAGACAAGGAATAGTTCATATAGTAGGACCTGAGCAAGGCTTTACTCAACCAGGAACAGTTATTGTTTGCGGAGACAGTCACACCGCAACTCACGGCGCTTTTGGGGCCTTAGCTTTTGGAATAGGAACTTCAGAAGTTGAACACGTTTTAGCAACACAAACTCTAGTTCAGAAAAAAGCAAAGAATTTTAGAATTAATGTTAATGGAAAACTTCCTTTAGGAGTAACTTCAAAAGATGTAATTCTTCAAATTATTGGAAAAATAGGAACAGCTGGAGGAACGGGATGTGTATTAGAATATGCTGGTTCAGTCATATCAAATCTTTCTGTCGAACAGAGAATGACTATTTGTAACATGTCTATAGAGGGTGGAGCTAGAGCAGGATTAATTCAACCCGACGAAAAGATTTTTAATTATCTAAAAGATAGACCAATGTCTCCAAAAAAAGAAAACTGGGAAAAAGCACTTGATTATTGGAGTAAATTAAAAAGTGATAGCGATGCAAAATTTGATAAAGAAATTAATTTAAAAGGTGATGAAATAGCACCTATGGTTACATGGGGAACTTCACCCGAGGACGTAGTTTCAATTAATGGAAAAATCCCTAATCCAGAAAATGAAAAAAATATTGATAAAAAGAATTCAATAAATAGATCTCTTAATTATATGGGGCTTAAACCTGATGTGAAAGTTCAAGACATTAAAATTGATAAAGTTTTTATAGGAAGTTGTACGAATGGAAGAATTGAGGACCTGAGAGAAGCTGCACAAATATTAAAGAATAAGAAGAAAGCTTCACATGTGCATGGAATGGTAGTACCTGGTTCTGGTTTAGTTAAAGAACAAGCTGAGCAAGAAGGTCTAGATAAAATATTCATAGAGTCCGGTTTTGAATGGAGAGAGCCAGGATGCTCAATGTGTTTAGCGATGAATGCTGATAAATTAAAACCTCAAGAAAGATGTGCGTCCACTTCGAATAGAAACTTCGAAGGAAGACAGGGAAGAGGAGGAAGAACCCATTTAGTAAGTCCAGGTATGGCAGCTGCCGCAGCTATTGCTGGAAATCTAGATGATGTTAGAAAATATCAAAACTAATGAAAAAGTTCACCTTACTTAAAAGCATTCCAGCTTATTTACCGATTGTAAATATAGATACGGATATGATTATTCCTAAACAGTTTTTAAAAACCATTAAAAGAACAGGATTAGGAAAAAACTTATTTCATGAAATGAGGTACGATGATGATGGAAAAAATATCGATAATTTCATATTAAACAAATCCCCGTACAATAATTCAAAAATTTTAATAGCTGGAAATAATTTTGGCTGCGGATCGTCGAGAGAACATGCTCCATGGGCACTTTTAGACTTTGGAATAACATGTGTAATAAGCTCAAGCTATGCAGACATTTTCTATAATAATTGTTTTAAAAATGGTATTTTACCGATAATTCTCGATGAAGAAAAAATAAAAGAGTTAGCTGAATATTCAAAGAGAAAAGAAGAAATTGAAATTGATTTAAAAGAAGAAAAAATTCTTTTTGGAAATAATGAATTAAAATTTAAAATAGATCCTTTTAAAAAGAAATGCTTGATTGAAGGTCTAGATGATATTGATTTATCATTAGAAAAATCATCACATATTAACGAATTCGAAAAAAAGGTTCAGTCAGCAAGGCCTTGGATTTTTAATGATTAAAGTTAAAAAAAGAAAAATTCTTCTTTTACCAGGAGATGGAATAGGTCCAGAGGTTATCGCGGAAGTTAAAAAAATTATTCAGTGGTTTAACAAAAACAAATCCCTAGATTTTGAAATTGATGAAGATCTTGTTGGTGGAGCAGCATATGATAAATACAAGACACCCATAACAGATGAAGTGTTTTATAAAGCTTTAGAGAGTGAAGCAGTAATACTTGGTGCTGTAGGAGGACCTAAATGGGACAAGTTAGAATTCTCAAAAAAACCTGAAAGAGCTCTTCTTAAACTTAGAAAAGAACTAAAACTTTTTGCTAATTTAAGACCTGCTATTTGTTTTAAGCAATTAGTGGACGCTTCAAGTTTAAAACCAGAAATTGTTTCAGGTTTAGATATAATGATTGTAAGAGAACTAACCGGTGGAATATATTTTGGGGAGCCGAGAGGGATCAAACCGATAGATAATGGTGAGCGAAAAGGAATTAATACCCATACTTATACTACAAAAGAAATTGAAAGAGTTGCGCGAGTTGCTTTTGATTTAGCTAAAAAAAGAGGCAATAAAGTTACATCGTGTGAAAAATCTAATGTGATGGAAGCAGGTCAGCTTTGGAAAGAAGAAGTTCAAATTTTACATGACAAAGAATATAAAGAAGTAGAGCTAACTCATATGTTAGCAGATAATTGTGCTATGCAGTTATTAAGAAATCCAAAACAATTTGATGTAATCGTAACTGATAATTTATTTGGAGATATTCTATCAGACGAAGCTGCAATGTTGACAGGCTCTTTAGGTTTATTACCGTCTGCATCATTAGGAGCTAAAGACAAAGATGGAAATATGAGATCGATGTATGAACCTGTGCATGGTTCAGCTCCTGATATAACTGGCAAAGGTATTGCAAATCCTATTGCAACTATATTAAGTTTTTCAATGGCGTTAAAATATTCATTAAATTTAGACAAAGAATCTAAAGCCTTAGATAGCGCTGTTCAAAAGGTATTAGATGATGGATTAAGGACAAAAGATATTATTTCTAAGGGAAAAAAAGAAGTTTCTACTTCAGAGATGGGAGATGCGATTATTGCGTGTTTGCAAAAATAAATAAATTAACTTACCTTAGATAATTAGAAAAAATATGACTATTTATATTGCACCAGTTGA
This sequence comes from uncultured Pelagibacteraceae bacterium, assembly GCA_902602575.1. Classification (GTDB taxonomy): domain Bacteria; phylum Pseudomonadota; class Alphaproteobacteria; order Pelagibacterales; family Pelagibacteraceae; genus Pelagibacter. The sequence continues at coordinate 35,871 of CACKRX010000003.1, forward strand.
AGAAATGATGTTCCTCTTTGATAATCTTAAAGATAATCAAAGATATAAAGAAATTGAAAAATACAAAGAAATTAATTCGGAACTTGTTAAAGGAATTTTAGAGGAAGCAGCAAAAATAAACCAAGAGCTTATTTTACCATTAGCTAAAGCAGGAGATGAAAATCCTTGCGTATATGAAAATGGAGTTGTGAGAACACCTCCAGGCTATAAAGAAGTTTATAAAAAATTTATAGAAGATGGCTGGACTTCCCTCTCTTGTGACCCAAAATATGGTGGTCAGGGCATTCCAAAAACTGTAAGTACTTTTTTTGAGGAAATGCTGTCGTCGTCAAGTCTAGCATTTAAATTATATAGCGAACTTAGTATTGGGGCTTATAATTGTATACTTACTCATGCTGAGCAAAACATAAAAGATAAATTTCTTCCTAAAATTGTAGAGGGAAAATGGAGTGGGACAATGTGTTTAACAGAACCACAGTGTGGAACTGATTTAGGTTTATTAAAAACTAAAGCAGTATCAAAAGGTGATGGAACCTATGAAATAACTGGACAAAAAATTTTTATCACTTCTGGAGACCATGATTTAACAGAAAATATAATTCATTTAGTTTTAGCAAGAACAACAGACGCACCAAAAGGAACAAAGGGAATAAGTTTATTTCTAGTACCAAAATTTGAGGTCAGTGACGATGGAGTTATAGGTTCTAGAAATGGAGTGAGTACAAACTCAATTGAGAGCAAGATGGGAATTAAAGGTTCACCAACTTGTGTTCTAAATTTTGAAAATTCAAAAGGTATTATGATTGGACCTGAAAACAAAGGTTTGAACTCTATGTTCACAATGATGAATTTAGAAAGAATTGTAGTTGGTGTTCAAGGTTTAGGAATTGCAGAAACTGCTTATCAAAACGCTGTTGCATATTCAAAAGAGAGAAAGCAAGGAAAAGCAAACAACAGTAAAAATGGAGAAACAGATTTAATTATCAAACATGCAGACATAAGACGAAGTCTAATGAATATGAAATCAATTATTGAAGGCCAAAGGTCTTTTGCTTTCTGGTTGTCTCAGCAAATTGATGTAAGTTTATCTCATGATGATAAAGATGTAAGAAATGATGCATCAAATATGGTCGCATTACTTACTCCAGTAATAAAATCATTTTTTACAGATAATGGTGTAGAAATTACCAATGATGCAATTCAGGTATTTGGTGGATACGGCTATACAAAAGATCAAGGAATAGAACAATTATTTAGAGATAACAGGATAACACCAATTTATGAAGGTACAAACTCTGTACAAGCAATTGATCTTGTTTACCGAAAAATTTCTTCGGAGGGCATATTTGAAAACTTCATAAAATCAATGGACAATGAAATCAAAAATTATAAAAACGAAAAAAACCTAGAGAGTTTTTTAAACATCTTTGAAAAATATAAAGAAATCTTGGTATCTTTTACAAAGTGGATGAGAGAAAAAATCAATTCAAACAAAGATGATGCAAGTGCAGCATGCAACGATTATTTAAAAGTATTGGGTTACACAGCCTTAGCTTTTGCTTGGATTAAAACTTTAAAAATAAGTTTTGAAAAACAAAATTTAAATAAAGAGTTCTATGAAGATAAAATAAATACAGGAAAGTATTATTTTGAAAAAATTTTACCAAGAGCACAGTCTCATTATGTTGTTGGAACAAGTGGAAGCCACACAACTATGAATGCTAAATTTAATTAATGAACAAATATAGTCAAAACTTGGATAAAAATAATGCAAATTTTGTACCCTTAACCCCTTTAAGTTTTTTAGAAAGAGCAAAAGATATATATCCAAATTATGAAGCGTTGGTATATGAAAATCGTTCTTATACCTGGTCACAAATTTACAATCGCTGCATTAAGTTTGCTAGTGCATTAGAGAAGATTGGAATTAAAGAGGGTGATACTGTTTCAGTGATGGCGTTTAATACTCCTGAAATATTCGAGGCTCACTATTCTGTACCAATGACTGGAGCAGTTCTAAATACCATCAATACAAGATTAGATGCAAAAACAGTTTCATATATTTTAGACCACGCTGAGGCAAAAGTTCTTATAGTCGATAGACAACTTCATTCAGTAATAAATAAAGCATTAGAAAACGTAAAATCTAAGCCTTTGATTATCGATATTCAAGACGATAACGCAGATCAATCTTTGCTTAAAAAAATTGGTGACAAAGAATACGAGGACTTTTTGAATACAGGAGATGAAAATTATGTTTGGAAAAAACCAAAAGATGAATGGCAAGCAATCTCATTAAGTTATACATCAGGCACAACGGGTAATCCAAAAGGTGTAGTATATCATCATAGAGGTTCTTATCTAATGTCTACTGGAAGTGCAGTAGCTTGGAATATGCCTAACAGATTAAATTTCTTAACAGTTGTTCCAATGTTTCATTGTAATGGATGGGGATACCCATGGACAATTCCAATGTTAAATGGAAAAACTATATGTCTAAGAGCTATTGACATTAAAAAAATTTTTGAATTAATTGAAAAACATGACATCAGTCACTTTGGTGGCGCACCAATAGTTCTAAATATGATTACGGGTGCTTCAGAATCTGAAAGAAAGAAGTTGAAGAAAAAAGTTTTTGTTTTAACCGCTGGTGCTCCACCACCAAGTATAATTTTTAAAAAGATGGAAAATTTAGGTTTTGAAGTTATGCATGTTTACGGATTAACTGAAACATATGGTCATATTTTACAATGTGCGTGGAATGACGAATGGAATTCATTTGATGATGACAAAAAAAACGAAATCAAAGCTAGACAAGGTGTTAGATATCCAAATACAGAAGATACAAAAGTAATAGATCCAGAAACCATGAAACCAGTACCAAAAGATGGAAAAACAATTGGAGAAATCATGATTAAAGGAAATATTGTGATGAAAGGTTATTTTAAAGATAAAGAGGCAACTGAAAAAGCTATGGCTCATGGCTGGTTTCATTCTGGAGATCTAGCTGTGGTACATCCGGATGGCTACATAAAGATTAAGGATAGATCAAAAGATATAATTATTTCTGGTGGTGAGAACATATCTTCTATTGAAATTGAGAATACTTTGGCCAAACACCCCAGTGTTTCAATTGCAGCAGTAGTTGCTAAACCAGATGAAAAATGGGGCGAGGTTCCTTGTGCTTTTATTGAAAAAGTAAAGGATAAAGAAACAAGTGAGAGAGAACTGATAGATTTTTGTAGAGAAACATTAGCTGGCTTCAAAATACCAAAAAAGATCGCATTTTGTGAGCTGCCAAAAACTTCAACAGGAAAAATTCAGAAATTTGAGTTAAGAAAAAAGGCCAAGGAATTAACTTGAATCTTGAAATAGATAAGAAGCAGGTATTTGCATCTACCGCAGGTAAAGATTTTGATCCTAGTAAGAAAACCGTGTTTCTTTTACATGGAAGTGGATTATCTCACATTGTGTGGTCTCTCACAGAACAATTTTTGTCTAACAAAGATCTAAACATTTTATCTTTGGATTTACCTGGACATGGAAATTCAGAAGGTCCTTGCATTGATTCAATTGAAAAAATTGCAGATTGGATTGAAAGTGTAAGACTTTTTCTAAAAATTGAAAAAATTTCAATAGTAGGACATTCTCAAGGATGTTTAGAGGCTTTAGAGTATGGTTCTCGTTTTAAAAAAAATACTTACAAATTAGTTTTTTTAGCAGGCTCTTATAAGATGCCAGTTAATCAAGATTTAATAGATCTAGCAGATTCTGGGGATAAAAAAGCAGTACATTTAATGATGAAATGGGGCTACGAAGGCTCAAGAAAATTTATAGGTGGCAACCCTGTCGAAAAAATTATTAATTCTTCTAGAGAGGTAAAGGAAATATTAGCTACTGATTTAAAAGCTTGTAATAATTACAAAAATGGAAAAGAGGCCTCAGCTTCCATTGAATGTCCTACTTTATTAATTTTTGGGGCCTTAGACAAAATGGTACCGTCTGAAAATGGAAAAAAATTCGCAAATTTAATTAAAAATTCAGAGACTCAAATAATAAATGAGTGTGGACATATGATTATGTTTGAAAAAGCTTTTGAAATGAGAGAAAAGGTAGCAGAATTTTTAAAAAAATGAAAAACTTTTCTATTATAAAATCTAGAAGATTGAGAAGCACTCCTTATACCGATAGGATCGAGTCACACGGTGTGAGTGGCTATACTGTGTATAATCACATGCTATTACCAGTATCTTTTAAATCTGTAGAGGCAGATTACGAACATTTAAAAAAATTTGTTCAAGTTTGGGATGTTGCTGCGGAAAGACAAGTTGAAATTTCAGGTAAAGACTCGGCAAAACTTGTTCAACTGATGACATGTAGAGATTTATCGAAGTCAAAAGTTGGAAAATGTTATTATGCACCCTTAATTGATGATGGTGGATTTTTAGTAAATGACCCAATAATTAATAAATTGGCAGAGGACAAGTGGTGGCTCTCAATAGCAGATTCAGATGTAATTTTTTTTGCAAAAGGTTTAGCAGCAGGACATAAGTTCGATGTAAAGATACACGAACCAAACGTAAATATACTTGCTATCCAAGGTCCGCTTTCAGACGATTTAATGGCCAAACTATTTGGTGAGGAAATCAGACAGCTTAAATTTTTTAATTTTAAATATTTCAATTTTAAAGGAAAAAAATATTTTATAGCAAGATCAGGATGGTCGAAACAAGGTGGCTTCGAAGTTTATGTTGAAGACAATTTAGCTGGTCAAGATTTATATGATTACTTATTTGAATATGGCAAGGAGTTTAATGTAAGAGCAGGTTGTCCAAATCTAATTGAAAGAATTGAATCGGCTTTATTATCTTACGGCAATGACTTTGATAACAGAGACAACCCATTTGAGGCAAACTTTGATAAATTTATTAATTTAGAGTCTGATGTAAATTTTTTAGGTAAAGAAAAATTAAAAAAAATCCAAAAAGAGGGAATATCAAGAAAATTGATGGGTGTAAAAATCGATCATAATAAAATTGATATGTATTGTGAAAAAACATTATTAGACGATAAAAATGATATTGTCGGATATGTTAGATCTGCTGCATATTCACCAACTTTTAAAAAGATTATTGGTATTGCTATGATTAATAAACCTTATTGGGAAAGTAAACATCAGTTCAAAATTGATATAAATGAAAAAATATTTTTAGGAACAGTTTGCGATTTACCCTTCATTTAGTATAAGTTAAACATCATGAATATTGCAATTGTAGGTGCCACAGGTAACGTTGGTAGAAAAATTATTGAAGTTTTATACAAAAAGAAAATTTCAATTAATGATTTATATTTCGTTGCATCTTCTAGCAGCGCAGGATCAACTCTCAAATTTGGAGAGAAAGAAATTCAAGTAGAAAATTTGGAAAGTTTCGATTTTTCCAAAGTGAATATTTCCTTTTTTTCAGCTGGAAGAACAATCTCTGAAAAATACGTACCTTTAGCAGCTAAACATTCAGTTGTTATTGATAATTCGAGTTTTTTTAGAATGGACCCTGATGTGCCTTTAATAGTTCCCCAAGTTAATAAAGATCATTTAAAAGATATGAAAAAAAATATAATTGCAAATCCTAATTGCTCAACTGCACAACTAGTCATTGTCTTAAAATCACTTAATGATGCCTTCAAAATTAAAAGAATAGTGATATCCACTTATCAGTCTACGTCTGGAGCTGGAAAAAAACCTATGGACGAATTAATTGAGCAAACAAAATTAGTACTAGATAGAAAAGATTTTGAAGTAAAAAACTTCACAAAACAAATTGCGTTTAATGCGATACCTCATATAGATAGTTTTTCTGATGACGGTTATACTAAAGAAGAATTAAAAATGATAAATGAAACTAATAAAATACTGGGTACTTCAATCGATAT
>CACKRX010000004.1 GCA_902602575.1 uncultured Pelagibacteraceae bacterium
AATACCGTTTGATCCAAAAATATTATATGCTTCACGGTAATTCCTCGTTATCCAATGAGCATAGAGTTTTGCAACACCATAAGGACTTAATGGATAAAAACTTGTTTTTTCAGTCTGAGGCACGTCTTGAACTTTTCCAAACATTTCAGACGTTCCGGCCTGATAGAATTTTGTTTTTTTCTCTAGTTTATGAAACTTAATGGCCTCAAGTATTCTAAGAGCACCGAGCGCATCTGCATTGGCAGTATATTCTGGTACTTCAAAAGATACAGCTACATGTGATTGGGCTGCTAAATTATAAATCTCATGTGGTTTTATCATCCTAATAATCTTTGAGACTGAAGTTGAGTCTGTAATATCTCCATAATGAAGAAAAAAATTTCGAGATTTCTCACTTGGCTCCTGATAAATGTGGTCAATTCTTGAGGTATTAATTGAAGATGATCTTCTTTTAACGCCATGAACAACATATTTTTTTTTTAACAAAAATTCAGCAAGATAAGAGCCGTCTTGCCCAGTTATTCCAAAAATTAAGGCTATTTTTTTATTCATTTTTACCTATTATATTCTTTTTAAACATTTGTTAATACTTATTTTTTAACTCAAAAAAGTTAAAACAAATTAAATAATTAATTTCTAATCTTGATTAAAATCATTTTCCCGTAACCTTTTTTAATAATAAAGTCTAGATTATTTGAACAACCATTAATGTCAGGATTGCAATTATAATAAATTTTAGAAAGCTCTTTAAGCTCAGTATCGATTCTAAAATGTCTTTTGTCAGTAAAAAAAAGCATATTTTGTTTAAAATTTGCTTGGTAAAAATTCTGCTCATAAATAATTCTATCAATATTTCTTCCAATAAAAATTGAAGTAACCAGAAAAAATAGAATAATTATTTTAAATCTAAAATTTTTAGGCATTTCGTAATTTGATAAAAAAATAGATAATGGAATAAAAAAAATTAATGCGAAAATTACATAACCTCCATATCTTAAAGCAGGATGATTATAAAACCATTCAATAAGTAACAAAATTATAAGAAAATAATACAATAAATTGTTATTAAACTTTTTGTTATCAAAATCTTTTTTTTTTGTTCTAAAAATTATTAGAAATAAAACTGATATAAATGAAAGACCGAGTAGGAAATCTGACATTTTATTGAAAAAATATTTATCGATCCAATTTGATAACCAATTGAAATTTTGAATATACAGCCCTTTTTCAAGTTCATGACTATATCCGGGACCTCCACCTGCTTTCGACCACCATTGATAATGTGTATTAAGAGTGCTTACTTCAGACCTAGGGATGCCCCATTCTATTCCACCTATGCAAGTTTGTTGCACTGGATATAACAAGCATCCAGTATTAAAAAAATAAACTAAAATTACACATATGCCCATCAAAATAGAGAAATATAATATTGGGGTTTTGAAAATTTTATATATTAAATGAACTTTATCATCTTTAATCATGTAGTAGATGAATGGAATAATGAAAATAAAATATAGAACATAAAAAGATTTTAATGAAATTATTATACTTAATAAAATTATTAATTTTGGTAAAATACTATCAAAGTTTTCATAGCCTCCCCGAAGAGAAAGAATATATATAAAAAATAAAAATATAAGGATTTGAGCTGATCTATCTGTTCCATGTTCTGCTAGCCGATAGAAAAAAACATTTATAAAAATAAATGCAAGTAAATTTAGAAAAAAGAATTCATTATTTTGTTTTTCATCAAAATATTTTTTTATATTTGAAATTAAAATTATATTTGTAAATCCTAAAACTAATATAGCGCCCATATGATAAAGATAATAATCTAAATACGGTAAATAAAATAATGAGTTTAAATAAAAAATAGATGACGGAGTTTTAAATCCATGATTAATTGGTCCAATTCCAATTATCATTGAAAATTTATTTAGATAATAAGTATAAGGGAAATGATAGTAGCCAAAGTCGTCATGAGTTTTAAAAACTATAAAAGCTATAAAGACAACAGAGAAAATTGAGAATAAAAAAATAAAGTTTCTTTTTATTAAAATTTTAGATCTGAAATAATAAATTGATATGAGACCAATAATTAGAAAAATTATATTATGGAGGTAGCCATGACTAATAAAAAAGTGAGTTATATAAGAATATAATATTAAGAAAAAAATCCCTATCAAACCAACGAAACCTATTTCCTCTGTTGATACATTGGTTTTTGTTAATTTAATTGCTAAAAGACCATGTCCAACTACAGATAAAACTATTAAAAAGTAGGTTATAATAAATATAAAATAATTACTTACCATAAAACTCTTTATAATGTATTCATAAGTATATTGAATTAAAAAAGCTTACTTTCTAAAAGTTAAATTTTGTTGTTTTTAATTTTTAATCAATTATATGTGTTCAAATTTTGATGAGTGATCTTACTTTAATAATACCAGCTAAAAATGAGAAAGATTCTTTGCCTAAAGTGTTGGATGAGCTTGAAAAATTTAACTTTAAGAAAAATATCATATTAGAGGCTTCCGATAAGCTTACCATTGAAGCTATAAAAACTTATAATTGTAAGATCATTTTCCAAGACTCCAAAGGTTATGGTGATGCATTAAAAAAAGGAATTGAAACAGTCGATTCAGAGTATCTTTGTATTTTTAACGCCGATGGGTCGTTCGATCCAAAAGAATTAAATCTAATGATTAAGAGCATTAAAGACGATAAAAGTGACTTTGTTTTTGCCTCCAGGTATGAAAAAGACTGTGGAAGTGATGATGATACATTCATTACATTAATAGGTAATTATATTTTTACTTTTTTAGGAAAGATTTTTTTTAGATTAGAAATAACTGACATACTCTATACTTTTGTAATGGCTAGAACCTCTTGTATGAAAAAACTTAGGTTGACAGCAAAAGATTTTTCATTTTGTGTCGAATTACCAATAAAAGCTAAAAGAGCTGGTTACAAAATTTGCACAAGTAAATCTTTCGAAAGATCAAGAATTGCTGGGAAGAAAAAGGTAAATGCATTCAGAGATGGTCTAAAAATTTTATTTTCAATGATAAAATTATTTTTTAAAGTTTAAATTTAATTCGTAAAATCTTTTTAATAAAAAATAAGCTGAAATATAAAAAATAATTGAACAAATTATTAGTTTCACTTGAAATATAGTGCTACTAGGATTGAGTGAACAAATATGAATTATCAAAAAATTGAAAAGAGTTAATATCACACTACTTAAATTATTAGAAAATATGATAGATAAGCCGAGTTTTTTTTTAACAAAAAAGAAGACAAGTTGATGCAAATGTTTATTGTCAGGATTAAGAGGGGAAAATTTTCTATTCAATTTTCTTAAAATAGAAAACAAATTTTCAAAACACGGGTACCATATTAATGATATGTAAAAATATGGAGATACATCTACATTATTTGCATGTGAACTTATAATGACAAAACCTAAAAAGAAACCTAGTAAATATGCTCCACTATCACCGATCATTAAAATATTCAAAATGTTAAGCAATAAAAGTACTAAAAGCACTGACAGGATTAGATAAAAGTATTGATCAAAAATAATTTGATCAGTGATTAATCCTAGATTTCCTAATGTATAGATGACAATTAATGTATAAGAAATTAGTAATCCATTTAATCCATCAATAAAATTGCTGCCATTAATCAAAATGAGTAAACAGAATGAGGAAAAAAGGTACGCAAACAATCTATTGCTTAACATTATATCAAACCACTCAATTCTAGAAGTAAGTATTTTAAGGTCAGTAATTATTACAAATGATATTACTAAAAAAATTTGAAAAAAAAATCTTATTTTTGCTGAAACTAATATTTTTCGATCAGAAAAAAAACCGATTAAAAATATCGCACTAAAAAAAAAAACCAAAATTAAGTCATTTGAATAAAAAAAAATAATTGGAAGAATTAAAAAAATTCCTCCAGTCAAAGGTATATTGCCTACATTAGAAAAGGACTGGTGGTCGTCTCCAGAGAAATTTAGAAACAAGCCTCTCTTTTTAAGAAAGATGGAAACAAAAACGATCAAAAGTAAATAAATATAGTAAAAAATCATCTCATTTTTTTTTTAAATAATTTATACTTAAACATGTTAAATAATATAAAGATTTTATAAAATTAAAATTCATATATTGATTATATACTCTAAATCCATCTTTAAGTTTCTGAATTGTTGATGAAGATAAAGAATTTTCTAAATCGGTCCAGTTAGTCAAATACTTATCCTGTGCATGAAATTTATGGTTTTTTTTAAGTAACATTAACCAAAAAACAAAATCCTCTTTAGTTACCAGATTAGGAAATTTTATATTGTCATGTGTGACGACATTTTTGTCTAAAACGACTGTAGATAAACCAATATCACAAGATTTTAGTATAGCGTTAATTGACAAAAAATCCCGGGCTTTTCTTTGGCCAATTATTTTCTTATTTTTATCTACAATATAATATGACGTGTGAGATATTCTGTAATTGTTTTGTTTCATAAATAATATTTGACTTTGTAGTTTGTCTAAACTCCAAGTGTCGTCTGCGTCTAAAAAAGCTATGTATTTTCCATTTGATTTTTCAATGCCAATATTTCTTGAAAAACCAGCACCTAATTTAGTTTTATTTTTTATAATCTTAATTCTGGTGTCTAATTCTGCAATTTTTTGTAAAAATTCGAAGTCGTTTAAATTTGTGTCATCATAGATAACCAGTACTTCTAAATTTTCATAACTTTGATTAATTACTGAAATTAAAGTCTCTTTGACAGTATTTCGTTTTTTATGATATGGAATTATTACACTTACTAAGTCCATTTAGTTAAATAAAATTTTAACTTTCTAAAAAGCTCTTTAGTTGTTTCGATCTACTTGGGTGTTTAAGCTTTCTTAAGGCCTTTGCTTCAATTTGTCTAATACGTTCTCTAGTTACTGAAAATTGCAAACCTACCTCTTCTAATGTGTGATCCGTATTCATTCCGACACCAAATCTCATTCTTAATACTCTTTCTTCTCGAGGAGTCAAAGTAGATAAAATTTTAGTTGTAGCTTCACTTAAATTTGATTTGATAGCTTGTTCTAAGGGAGCTAAAGCTTTCGTATCCTCAATGAAATCTCCTAAACTACTATCCTCTTCGTCTCCAACTGGTTTTTCCAATGAAACTGGTTCTTTTGATATTTTTAATACTTTTCTCACTTTCTCTAAAGGCATTCTGAGTTTTTTTGCAAGTTCCTCTGGTGTTGCTTCACGACCAAATTCACTAAGTATAAGTCTTTGAGTTCTAACTATTTTATTTATAGTTTCTATCATGTGAACAGGTATTCTGATCGTTCGTGCTTGATCTGCGATTGATCTTGTAATTGCTTGTCTTATCCACCATGTTGCATAAGTAGAAAATTTATAACCTCTTCTATATTCAAATTTATCAACTGCTTTCATCAAACCAATATTTCCCTCTTGGATTAAGTCTAAAAATTGCAATCCTCTATTGGTGTATTTTTTTGCAATTGAGATTACTAACCTCAAATTAGCCTCTACCATCTCTTTTTTTGCAATCCTTGATTCCTTCTCTCCTTTTTGGATTCTACTTAATAATTTTTTAAAGTCTGTTACACTTATACCAAGTTTATGGCTAATCTCTGTTAGTCTATTTTTAATATTTTTGAATTCATCTTTATTTTTTTGAAAAAAAGATTTCCAAACCTGGTTTGTACTTAAAAAATTTTTTAAATTTGGGTTTATTTCGTTACCTACATAAAATTTTATAAATTCATCTCTCGGAATTTTATTATCAATAGCTAATCGTAATAAATTTCCCTCTAAAGAAACAATCTTTTTGTTTTCAGCGTAATGTTTTTGCACCAAATTTTCCAAAACAGAAGGAGATAGCTGTAAGGATTTAATATTTTCTAATATCTCTGAAACAATTTTCTGGTAGCTTTTTTCCTTTGAATTAGTGAACTCCAAACTATTCAAAACACAATTTAATTTCTCTTTTTGATATTTTATCAGTTTTGAATAATCTTTTGTAAGTTTATTTACAGTTTCTAAAATCTTTGGTTTTATTTCACTTTCCATTGCAGCAAGCGTTGGATTAAATTCGTCCTCCTCGACACCTTGTTGAGTTTGGTCATTTTTTACATCCTTTGATATTTTTTCATTTTTATCTTTTTTATCACCATCCTTTTTTTCTTTTAAATCTTGGGATGAATTCTCTTCTTCCATGTAATTTGTATCAATATCAATGATCTCTCTAACTAAAATTTCATCTTTCTGCAATTTTTCATTCCACTCAAATAATTGAGTAGCTGTAATTGGACTCTGAGATAGAGCATTTAACATTACATCTTTCCCAGCTTCTATACGTTTAGCAATAGCTATTTCACCCTCTCTAGATAAAAGTTCAACTCCCCCCATCTCTCTTAAGTACATTCTTATTGGATCGTCACTTTTCTCAATTGTCTTTGGTTCATCTTTGTTATTTGAGTCCCTTTTTTTTAAAGCTTTGAAGTCTGATTTTTTTTCTACTAAAGAAATTTTTTCATCTAGGATATGTAAAAATGCTTGCGTAAGATTTTCTCTTGATAAGTTTCTCTTCCCTAAAGATTTATTTAATTCCTCATGTGTTATAAATCCTCTGTGGATCCCGCGACCCATTAATCTTGCAAATGATTTTGTAATTATTCTTTCCACAATTATTATTATTTGGAAAATCCTATATAATAGCTATTTTAAAAAAATCCACGAAAAATTTTGCCTAATTAATTAATATTTTGCTCTTTTTTAAGCCTATTAATTTCATCAAAAGTGTTTTGGTTAAAATCTTTAGCAAATTTCGATTCTAATTCTTGAATTCTGAGTTCTAAATCATGTGTCTTAAGTTCATTCTTTATATCATTGAATATTTCTACAATTTTACTTTCATCTTTATCGTTCTTTTGAACTATATGTTTAATATTTGCATATTTTTCAATTTGATCCAAAAGTTGGTCATCAATTTGCAACCTATCTAAATTTCCATCTTTCAAACAAACTAATATTTTTTCAAAAATCAATCCATTCTCTATTTTAAAAAACCTAATGTTTTCCAACAAATCTAATCTTTGATAAAAAAAATTTAAGTTATTGATTATAATATAAAGTAAACAAAATTCTTTTATGTCAACTGAAGAAAAGTTTTCAGTATCTTTAAATAATTTTTTAGTTTTATCAAGAGGCTTACTAAAACTTACAAACGATTGTTTGGAATTTTTGAAAGTTGTTCCTGGCGAGTACTTTGCAAGACTTTCTAAGAAATATCCCAATATATATTTTTTAACAACATTGTCCTTAACTGAGTTAGCTATACTTTTTAATTTCTTTTCAAGTGATGCAAGAGCAGAAGGAGATGAAGAATTTTCTTTTTTATAATGTTCAAATATTAATTTATGGACTGGGATTTTATTATTTTTATAAAAATCTAGAAATTCGTCTTTTCCCTTTTTTTCAACAAAAGTATCTGGATCCTCTCCATCAGGAAGAAATAAAAAATATATTTGTTTATCTGGAAGTATGCTTTTAATCGAATTTTCCGCTGCTCTTATAGCAGCTCTATATCCGCTCTCGTCGCCGTCGAAACAAATAACAATATTATCAAAAAACTGAGTTACCATATAAATTTGTTTGTCAGTCAGCGCAGTTCCTAAATTTGCAATACAATTTTCTATTTGAAATTTGCTTAGACCTATTACATCCATATAACCTTCAACCAAAAAAACTTCATCGAATTTATGAGAAATTTTTCTCACTCTATCTAAGTTATATAAGTTATTTCCTTTTCTAAAAAAACTTGTTTCTGGAGAGTTAATATATTTTGCGTATTTATTTTTTGTTTCAATTATTCTTCCACCAAAAGCCATCGGTTTGCCTGATAAAGAGTTAATTGGAAAAATTATTCTATTCCTAAATCTTTCAAAAAATATTTTTTTATTTTCATCATGAAAGAATAATCCAGACTCATTTAAAATTTTCACATCATAATTTTTGCATAGTTTTTCGTAAATGCTTGAATTAAAGTTAACAAATCCAATCTTAAATTCTTTAATAATTGAATTATTGATTTTTCTTCTTTTCAAGTAATCTAAAGCAATCTTTGAATTCGGATTATTTAACAATTCATTATGATAATAATTGGTGTAGTCTGAATATATACCTGTGTATTCATTCCACTCTTTTTCTTTTTGCTCATCAACTTTAGAAAATCTATAGGGTGCCATTCCAGCTAAATTTGCTAAAAATTTTACTGCCTCTCCAAACTTAAAGTTTTGCATTTTCATTACAAAATCAAAAATATTTCCATGTTCCGAAGTGCTAAAGCAATGATAAAAACCTTTTTCATCATTTACAGTAAACGATGGTGTCTTTTCATTTTTAAAGGGTGACAATCCTACAAACTCTTTTCCTCTCTTTTTTAATGATACATGTTTAGAAACAACCGAAGAAACTTTCAGCCTTATTTTAATTTCATCAAGATACTCTTTTGGATATTTCATTGTTTATTCAGTAGTTCCCTCAACATTGATCCTGCTTTAGAAAAATCTATGCTATCAGCATAATTCTTTTTCAATTCACCCATTACTTTACCCATGTCCTTAATGTTTTGAGCTCCAACTTTTGTAATAATTTCTGAACATATTTTTTTAGTTTCTTCTTCACTTAGTTGTTTAGGTAAGTATGTAGATAACAAATCTATCTCCCCTTGTTCAATTTTCAATAAATCCTCTCTCTTATTTTTTTTGTAAATTTCAACCGATTCGTTTCTTTGTTTAATCATTTTTTTTAGAAGTTTTTTAATATCCTCATCGTCTGTCTCTTTCTTATTTGGTCCCGATCTATTTGAAATATCCAAATCTTTTATCCCAGACAGAATTAACCTATAAGTTGATATCTTGTTTTTATCTTTTGATTTTAAAGCAGTTTTATACTCGTCGTTAATTTTTTCTTTAATGGACATTTATATTTAACTTAACTTAAAGATTTTTTTCTTAAAAGAAAAATTGTTTTTTTTTAAATTTTGTATTAGTTCAGTTGCTTAACTCGAGCTTTTATTGTATTAACCTTTAACTCATGAGTTGTAATTGAACAAAAAACAAAAAGTAAACTCAAAAAAAAAATCAAATTTTAGCCCAGGTATTTTAGTTCTTGAAAATAAGTCAATTTTTAATGGAATTGGTATTGGTTACGAAGGCACTGCTACAGGAGAAGTTTGTTTCAATACCTCAATTACAGGTTATCAAGAAATAATTTCAGATCCATCATATGCGGGACAAATAATTAATTTTACATTTCCTCATGTAGGTAATGTAGGGACTAATAATCAAGATAATGAGTCGGAAAAAGTCTGGACGAGAGGAGTGATTTTTAATTCAGAGATAACTAGCCCCTCAAACTATAGATCATTAATTGAGTTAGATTTGTGGCTTAAAAAAAATAAAATTGTTGGTTTAACTGGTTTAGATACCAGAAGTTTAACGAACTTAATAAGAGACAAAGGGGCGCCAAAGGGAACTATTTCTCACAAAAAAAAAGGTGTTTTTCCAGTAAAAAAACTTATTAATACAACATTAAAATGGCAAGGTCTCAACGGTCTAGATTTGGCAAAGACTGTGTCCACTAAAAATAAATTTACCTGGAAAGGTCTTAAGACATGGACAAAAGAAGATGGTTTTAAAAAATTAAAAAAAAAGAAATTTAGAATAGTTGCAATTGATTATGGAATTAAAACAAATATTTTAAGATATTTTTCCAATTTTTATTGCGATGTAATAGTTGTGCCATGCGCTGCTTCGGCTGAATATATTATGGCACTTAAACCAAGTGGAATTTTTTTATCAAATGGCCCTGGCGATCCCGCGGCCACAGGGGTGTATGCAATTAAAATAATAAAGAATCTTATCAAAAAAGGTTTGCCGATTTTTGGAATTTGTCTTGGGCACCAGTTATTAGCTTTAGCTTTAGGTGGCAAAACTAAAAAAATGAAACTAGGACACAGGGGTGCAAATCATCCTGTTAAAAATCTGAAAAATAATAAAGTTGAAATAACTAGTCAAAATCATGGATTTGAGGTTACCAAAAATAATTTGCCATCTAAAATTGAGATCACACACAGATCTTTATTTGACAATAGTATTGAGGGTATCAAGTTAAAAAACAAACCAGTTTTTTCAGTACAGTATCATCCGGAGTCAAACCCTGGTCCTCAAGACAGTGATTACTTATTTAATAACTTTATGATGGAAGTAAAAAAATATGCCAAAAAGAAAAGACATTAAGAAAATTTTGGTAATTGGTGCTGGCCCCATTATTATAGGTCAAGCGTGCGAGTTTGATTACTCAGGAACTCAGGCATGTAAAGCTCTTAAAGATGAAGGCTATAAAGTTGTTTTAGTCAATTCAAATCCTGCAACAATAATGACAGATCCTGAAGTTGCAGATCAAACATACATTGAGCCAATATCCATAGAAGTCCTCGAAGAAATTATTAAGAAAGAAAAACCAAATGCTATTTTACCCACAATGGGCGGGCAAACAGCATTGAACCTAGCTTTGAAAGCAGAAAAAAATGGATTATTAAAAAAATATAAGATTGAGTTAATTGGAGCAAATTCTAAAGCAATTGCTAATGCAGAAGATAGAAAAAAATTTAGAAAAAATATGTCAGATATTGGTATTGATCTTCCGAAATCTGAGATATTAAATAATTTTAAAAATGCCTCAAAGTGTTTAAAAAAAATTGGATTACCAGCGATCATAAGACCTTCCTTTACCCTGGGTGGGCTTGGAGGCGGAATAGCAAGAACAAAGAAAGACTTTTTTAAGATTGTTAAGGGTGGACTTCACGAGTCTCCTCAAAATCAAGTGCTTGTGGAAGAGTGTCTTGATGGTTGGAAAGAATTTGAAATGGAGGTCGTGAGAGATAAAAATGATAATTGTATAATAGTTTGCTCAATTGAAAATATAGATCCAATGGGAACACATACGGGTGACTCCGTTACAATAGCTCCCGCGTTAACACTAACAGATAAGGAATATCAGGTGATGAGAAACGCTTCGATTGCTTGTTTAAGAAAAATTGGTGTTGAAACCGGAGGCTCAAATGTTCAGTTCGCAATCAATCCGAAAAACGGAAGAATGGTAATTATTGAGATGAATCCTAGAGTGTCTCGGTCTTCTGCTTTAGCATCTAAGGCAACAGGTTTTCCAATTGCTAAAGTTGCAGCTAAACTTGCTGTTGGATACACCTTAGATGAGCTTCAAAATGAAATTACAAAAGTTACTCCGGCATCATTTGAACCAACTATAGATTATGTAGTCACTAAAATACCTAGATTTACTTTTGAAAAGTTTCAAGATACTAAAGCAATTTTAGGTACCTCAATGAGATCAGTTGGGGAAGCAATGGCTATAGGCAGAAATTTCAAAGAGTCATTTCAAAAAGCACTTGTATCTCTTGAAACCGGTTTGAGTGGACTAGATGAAATTTTTAATTATTCAAAAAAGGAAATAATTAAAAAATTAAAAGATAATATACCTAACAAATTGTTACTGGTTGCAGAGGCTTTTAGAAAAAAAGTTTCTTTAGATAAAATTTATAAATTATCAAAAGTTGATCCTTGGTTTTTAAATCAAATTAAAGAAATAATAGACGACGAAAATAAAATTATAGTTAATGGTTTGCCAAAAAATTACATAGAATTTAATAGAATTAAATCATGTGGATTTTCGGACAAAAGGTTATCTAAACTTACAAAAATAAAAGAAGAAATTGTTAAAAGAAAAAGAAAATTTTTGAAGGTGGTTCCGGTTTTCAAAAAAGTTGATACATGCGCTGCGGAATTTAAATCGTTTACTCCATACATGTATTCGACATACCAAAGAAATTTTGCTCTAAACTCTGAATGTGAAGCTGATCCAAGTAATAAAAAAAAGATAATTATATTAGGTGGAGGTCCAAACAGAATTGGGCAAGGTATTGAATTTGACTATTGTTGTTGTCAAGCTAGTTTTTCTCTTAAAGATGCAGGATATGAAACAATAATGATAAACTGTAATCCCGAGACAGTCTCAACCGATTATGACACAAGCGACAGACTTTATTTTGAGCCTCTAATAGATGAATATGTAGAAAATATAATTCTAAAAGAAAAATCAAAAGGTAATCTCTTGGGCATAATCGCACAATTTGGGGGACAAACTCCTATTAAACTCGCAAAATTTCTTGATAAAAATAAGTTACCAATTCTCGGAACTCAATATTCATCAATTGATCTCGCAGAAGATAGAGACAGATTTAGAGATTTATTAATCAAATTAAATTTAAAACAGGCAGAAAGTGGAATTGCTAAAAGTTTTGACTCTGCAGTTAAAATAGCTAATAAAATTGGTCTTCCAGTTGTCGTACGTCCCTCTTACGTCTTGGGTGGGAGAGCTATGGAAATTGTTTACGATGAGAATCAATTAAAAAAATTTATTAAACAGGCTTTTGATGCATCAGAAAATAATCCAATTTTAATTGATAAGTTTATTGATAATGCAATGGAAGTTGATGTTGATGCGATTACAGATGGAAAAGATGTCTACGTTGCAGGTATTATGCAACATATAGAAGAAGCGGGAATACATTCGGGAGACTCCGCTTGTTGTTTGCCGCCGGTATCGATTAAAGAAAACATATTAAAAGAGATAAAAGTTCAAACAAGAAAACTAGCTTTAGCAATGGGTGTTAAAGGTTTTTTGAACATTCAATTTGCTATCAAAAAAGATCAAATTTTTGTAATAGAAGTGAATCCACGTGCGAGCAGGACTGTGCCATTTGTTTCAAAAGCTAACGGAATACCGTTAGCAAAAATTGCCTCTAGAATAATGGCAGGTGAAAAACTTTCAAAATACAATTTGAAATATAAAAAAAATAAAAGATATGCTGTTAAAGAAGCTGTCTTCCCATTTAATAAGTTTCCGAATAGTGATGTCTTACTTGGTCCTGAAATGAAATCTACCGGAGAAGTTATGGGCTTTGACGAAGATTTTGGTATGGCAGTAGCAAAGAGTCAAATCGCTGCGTCAAATTCTTTGCCTATAGGAGGTATGGCATTTCTATCTGTGAAAGACTCGCATAAGCAAGAAATCATCGGTGTGGCACAAAGATTGAAAAAATTCGGTTTTAAAATTTCAGGTACGAAAGGAACTTCAAAAGTTTTGAATAATAATGGTATAAAATGTAAAACGATAAATAAAGTAAGTAGTGGTCGACCACATATCGTTGATATTTTAAATTCGAAAAAAATTTCTTTGGTAATTAACACTGGAGGTGGAAATAGTGAACATAGAATAAATGATGCAAAAGCATTAAGACGAGGAGCATTAGCAAATAAAATCCCCTATTGCACAAACATGTCAACTGCTTATTCTTTTTTGGAGGCAATTAAATCTCTTAAAACAAAAAAATTAGGTGTGAAATCTATTCAGGATAATTAGTCGACTTTCCAGTCAGTTTTAAAAGTCACATAATTTACTTGAAGACATCTTCTCTCTATACGAATTTCTTTTTTTTCCATGCCATGCCATGTACCTGGGCCACTTGTAAAAAAATATCCATAATTGTCTTTATATGGCATCGTTTTTACTTTTATTAGTTCGTTATTGTAAAAGTCAGTTCCTAAATCTTCACTTTCATTTGTTTTATTAACAAATAATAAACACGACATTAATTTTTCTTCAATATCACAATGAGGTTTTAACCAAAAACCTTTCCTGTCACATATAACTTCAACTCTTACATAAGAATTTGACAAGTCTTTACCAACAAGTTTAGAAACTTTTTCATGAGTTTTCTTACTTTGAAGTTCTTTAATCAATTTCATTAAGTCAGGGAATTCATTTGAATTCTCTTTTGTTATAAAGCATCTAAACTTAAGTGCTTTTCCACCATGAGATAACCCTTTTCTAAATTCTGGAGCTCCGCCATCGATCGCTCTTGTACCATCATAATTTAAATCATGTTCAATGGGATTTGCAATATCGGCTTTGACTATTTCGTTAATTTGTTCATCAGTTAGGGGTTTGTCCAATTCCCAATGCAAAAATGGGTCGTCAAATTTTTTTGATTTATTTTCTAAAGAATTTAAAAATGACATTATAATTTCTGTTTTATTAAATTTGCAATTCTATTGGTTTCGTCAAGTTTTTCATATTTCCATATTTCTAAACTATTTTCTAAATTTTTTATAATATTTAATTTTCTAAACAAGTCCCTAAATTGCCTAAACCTATGATCGTTTCTTTTTGGTGGTATTTGAGCTACATATATTGGTTTTCCAGTTAATGCGGCTTCGGAAATCATTGACGTCGAGTCACAAGTCACTACTAAAAATTTAGCAATTGATAAGCCACTTAAATAAGCTTTTTTGTCTACATTTTGAATAATGAGATTTTCATTTCCAAAGAATTTGTTTGCATAATTTACAGTATCGGCAGGAGTTCTCATAGAAGGAATTATAATTATTTGGAGATCATTTTTTTTTGCTAAGACCTGAACAGTCTCAAAAATTCTCTCTAAGCTCTGTTTGTCATATTTGTAATACTTATTAGGTCCACCTAAAATTAGAAGTATTTGTTGTTTGTTTTTATTAATCTTATTACTTAGGTAATCATGGTTTTTTTCAATTTCTTTCAAAGTAAGATAATGCAAAGCACCTTTTGATTTAATAATATTTTGACCACTCAATCTGTCATGCTCAGGAACAATTACATAATCAAAGTTTGATAAAGAAACTTTTGGATCTTGAATATGAATATTAATAATTTTTTTATTTGAATTCTTTTTGAGATATAATGAGGGTATTACACTTTTTCTTCCACACGAAATAACTAGATCGATTTCAGGTACAGAAAATCTTTTAAAAAACAAATTTGATATAGGTGTGATTTTTGGTGGAAGAAGTTTAGCAAGTGTGTTTATTTCAACTTTTTGGTGAATGAAATCAATATCTAACGCTTTGGCTAAACCCTCAACTTGACTTATCATGCCATGCATTCCCTCTGTCAATAATAACCCTTTTAATTTAGACATAAATTACTATATAGCTTTCCTATGAAACAAAATCCAACTAAACACACAAAAGTGTTAATAATTGGGTCTGGCCCGGCCGGGTATACAGCTGCAGTTTATGCTGCAAGAGCTATGTTAAATCCAATTTTAGTTCATGGGATGGAGCCTGGTGGACAGTTAACCACTACTACTGATGTTGAAAATTACCCTGGGTTTGCTGAAGTGATTCAGGGACCTTGGCTAATGGATCAAATGAAAGAGCAGGCCAAAGCTGTTGGAACAGAGATGATTGAAGATCACATTTCCTCAGTTGACCTGAAGTCTAAACCATTTGGGGCTGTAGGAGAAAGTGGACAAAAATACTCTGCTGACTCAATTATAATTTCTACGGGTGCTCAAGCAAGATGGTTGAATTTAAAATCAGAACAGGAATATAGGGGTTTTGGCGTCTCAGCATGTGCTACTTGTGATGGTTTCTTTTTTAAAGAAAAAACTGTTGCTGTTGTTGGAGGCGGAAATGCTGCAGTTGAGGAGGCAATGTTTCTTACAAAGTTTGCCTCTAAAGTAAAGTTAATACATAGAAGAAACGAATTGAGAGCTGAAAAAATGCTTCAAAAAAAATTAATGGAAAATAAAAAAATTGAAATTATTTGGGATAGCGTAATTGAGGATGTCATAGGAGATAAAGATCCTAAAAATGTGACCGGGATAAAAATAAAAAATGTTAAATCTAATAAAATAGAAGATTTAAAAGTTGATGGGCTGTTTATTGCAATAGGTCATGATCCTGCAACTCAATTATTTAAAGATCAGCTTGAAATGGATAGGGAAGGATATTTAATTACCAAATCTGATTCAACGGAAACAAATGTACCAGGTGTATTTGCTGCAGGCGATGTTAAAGATAAAATTTTTAGACAGGCTGTAACAGCGGCAGGTATGGGGTGTATGGCTGCACTTGAAGCTGAAAAACATCTTTCATCATAATAAATGAATGAAAAATAATCTACATGTTTTTTTGGGAGCCACTGTTGCTGATGCTGCAGCTAGACCTTTACACTGGGTTTATAATCAAAAGAAACTATTAACTTATATTAAAGGAAAGAAAGATTTTACTTTTTTAACAAAAAACAAAAGTCCTTTTTACAATATCAAGACTGGAAAAGTTTCAGGTTATAATGAAGTTGGTCAAGTCATGTTTAAAACATTGGTTGAAGGACATGAAAATATAGAGGAAAGATTTAAAAAAAATATAACTAAAAACTTTGGTCCGGGAAGTGAGTATTGGAAAAACCTTAATCTAAGAGCCAAATATAGAAAGGTTAAAGATTGGCGAGGTATAATTAAAGGACCTTGGATACATCAAAACATCATTGAAACAGTTAAAAATATTAAAACTAAAAAGAAATTAACAGGTGGCGCTAAAGTAAACGAGTCTGATGGCTATTGTGCTGCTCTACCCTATTTTTTATATGGTTGTGATTTAAATAGTTTAAAAAAAATTATCTTAACAGTTACCGTTTCAAAAATAAGCCTTAAGTATGCTTTGGCTAAATTTTATCTAATAGATTTAGCTCTAAAAGGTGCTAAAAATCCAATTAATGAATTCTTAAAAAAGTTTAAAAAAAATTCATATTTTAAGAGTGTTGTTGATGACATAAAGAGAGTAAAAAAATTAAAATCAAAACCTCACGCAAAAGTAGTTAAAAAATTAGGAATGGCATGCAGCTATCCTGGGACTTTTAATAGTTCAATACACTCAATTATTAATTCAACAAATTATAAAAGTGCAATTTTAAGAACAATTAAGGCTGGTGGTTGTAACTGTTCTAGAGTTAATTTCATTGGAGCTTATTTTGCAGCTTTAAAAGGTGTTAATTCAATTCCTAAATCTTGGATAAAAAAAACAGATCGTGCTAAAAAGATTTTGAGTCAAAAATAATATAGGTTGCTAAATTGCGACTAGTTTAAGCTTTCACAAAATTCTTTTATTTTATTCATTGCTTTTTCTAAATTTTCCATCGACGTAGCATAAGAGATTCTAAAAAAACCTTCTAAACCAAATGCAGAACCTTGGACTACAGCAATACCAAAATTTTCTAAAAGTGACTGAACGAAATCAGTGTCATTTTGGATTTTTTTTCCCTCTTTATCTTTTTTTCCTATCAATTTTTTGCAATTTGGAAAAACATAAAATGCGCCGTCAGGTCTTAAACAACTTATTCCATCAATCGCATTTAAAGAATTAACTACAAAATCTCTCCTTTCCTGAAAGGCTTTTGCTCTAATTGGAATAAAATCTTGTTTGCCATTAAGTGCTTCAACTGCAGCAGCCTGACTTATTGATGAAGGGTTTGTTGTTGATTGAGATTGTATTTTAGCAATAGCTTTTATAATTTCTTTATCTCCAGCCGCATAACCTATTCTCCAGCCCGTCATTGCATATGATTTGCTCACACCATTCATTGTTACTACTTTATTTTTTATTTCTGGAATTTGAGCGATAGTAAAAAATTTGAAGTTATCGTAAGTTACGTGTTCATAAATATCATCACTTAAAATATTTACATGTGGATTTCTTTTTAAAACCTGTGACAAATTTTTTATTTCAAGTTCGGTATAACATGCTCCCGTTGGGTTTGATGGTGAATTAAGTATAAGCCATTTAGTGTTGTTGGTTATTTTAGCTTCTAAATCCTTCGCGCTAAGTTTAAAACCCTGTTCCTCAGAGCACTCAATTACTATTGGATTAGCTCCTGCCAATAAAACAATATCCGGATATGACACCCAATAAGGTGCAGGTATAATTACCTCATCACCTTTATTCAATGTTGCCATCATTAAATTGTAAATCACATGCTTACCTCCTGCTCCTACAGTTATTTGGTCAGTTGTATAGTTAAGATTATTTTCCCTTTTAAATTTTTTTACGATTGCTTCTTTCAAATCTTTAGTTCCATCAACAGCTGTATATTTGGTATCACCAGCTTTAATGGCATCTATTGCAGCTTTTTTAATATTATCTGGAGTATCAAAATCTGGCTCTCCAGCACCTAAACCTATTACATCCTTTCCTGCGGCTTTTAATTCCTTAGCTTTTTGAGTTACAGCGATTGTTGGGGAAGGTTTTATTCTTTTTAAACTATCCGATATAATGCTCATTGAAATATAATTTTATTTTAATACTTTGTTTAATATATGCAAAATACATATCAAGATTTAATTACCGATTTAGAGGGAAAAAAACCACAAATCAGTGGAAAACTTGAGGGGGGTAAGAAGTTTAAAATAACATCAAATTTTACACCTGCGGGTGATCAACCGGAAGCAATAAAAAAACTAGTTTCTGGGGCTAATAAGGAACAGTTTAATCAAGTTTTATTGGGAGTTACTGGATCAGGTAAAACTTTCACAATGGCAAAAGTTATTGAAGCTACGAATAGACCAGCTTTAATATTAGCCCCAAACAAAACATTGGCAGCTCAACTTTACGGCGAAATGAAAACTTTTTTTCCTGAAAACGCTGTGGAGTATTTTGTTTCATATTATGACTACTATACACCTGAAGCATACGTACCAAGATCAGATACATATATAGAAAAAGAAGCTTCAATAAATGAGCAGATTGATAGAATGCGTCATTCAGCAACAAGATCTTTATTAGAAAGAGATGATGTACTTATTGTTGCGAGTGTATCGTGTATTTATGGATTAGGTTCCGTAGAGGCTTACAGTAAAATGACACTGACACTTCAAAAAAATTATGAATATAACAGGGAACAAATAATTAAATCTTTTGTTGCTTTACAATACAAAAGAAATGATCAAAATTTTTATAGAGGCACTTTTAGAGTAAGGGGTGAAAATCTTGAAATTTTCCCTTCACATTTGGAAGATAGAGCCTGGAGAATAAGTCTGTTCGGTAATAAGCTTGAACAAATAGAAGAATTTGATCCTTTGACCGGTGATAAAGTTAGAGATTTAAACCTAATTAAAGTTTATGCAAACAGTCATTACATTACACCAAAGCCTACTGTAGAACAGGCGGTAATAAGTATCCGAAAAGAATTAGAGCTTACTCTTAAAAAACATAAATCTGAAAATAAGTTATTGGAAGCACAAAGACTAGAGGAGAGAACAAAGTTTGACTTAGAAATGATAGAAGCTACTGGATCTTGCGCGGGAATTGAGAACTATTCAAGATTTTTATCTGGTAGAAAACCGGGTGAACCTCCTCCAACTCTATTCGAATACTTTCCAGATAATGCAATTATATTTGTTGATGAGTCTCATGTAACCGTTCCTCAATTAAATGGAATGTATAAGGGGGATAGATCGAGAAAAAGTACTCTTGCTGAATACGGATTTAGACTACCTTCATGCATGGATAACAGGCCATTAAAGTTTGAAGAATGGGATTTAATGAGAACACAAACCATCTTTGTTTCAGCAACACCAGGGCCATGGGAACTAGAGCAAACAAAAGGTAAATCTATAGATCAAGTTATTAGACCCACTGGATTGATAGATCCAGAAGTAGAAGTAAGACCTGCAAAAAATCAAGTAGATGATTTAATGCACGAATGTAAAAAAGTTGTTGAAAAGAATTATAGAGTACTAGTTACTACTCTTACAAAAAAAATGGCAGAGGATTTGACTGAGTATCTACATGAGAATGGAATTAAAGTTAGGTATCTACATTCGGATATTGACACACTTGAAAGGATAGAAATTATGCGGGATCTTCGTATGGGTGTTTTTGATGTTTTAGTTGGAATTAACTTATTAAGAGAAGGGCTTGATATTCCTGAATGTGCATTAGTTGGTATTTTAGATGCTGATAAAGAAGGGTTTCTAAGATCTGAAACATCTTTAATTCAAACTATTGGAAGAGCTGCAAGAAATGTGGAAGGAAAAGTAATCTTATATGCAGATAAAGAAACGAAAAGTATTAAAAAAGCAATAATTGAGACAAAAAGAAGGAGGGAAATTCAATTAGATTATAACAAAAGAAATAAAATTGATGCTAAATCAATTAAAAAAGAGATAAGTGATATTTTAGAAAGCGTTTACGAAAAAGATTACGTAAAAATTAGTGAGGGATCAAATATTGGTGGTAATCTAAAAAAACATTTGAAGGGATTAAATAAAAAAATGAAAGATGCTGCATCTAATTTAGAATTTGAAGAAGCGGCTAAATTAAGAGATGAGATTAGAAAATTGGAAAGTACAGAACTTGAAATTACTTTAAATCCTAAAATTAGACAATATGATGTAAAAAATAAGCTTTATCCTAAAGGTAGATCCACTCTAGGAATGCCAGGAACTAAGGTAACTAAAAAAAGAGATAAAAAGTGGAAGCACAAAAAATAATAATTACTGGAGGAGCAACTAGAATTGGTGCTGCAATTGCTAAGAGTTTATCTGGTATTAATAAAGACATTGTTATTCATTATAATAAATCAAAATCGAAAGCTGAAAATTTAAAAAAAGAGCTAACAAAAACAGGATCAAAGATCTATCTTGTAAAGGGTGATTTGGAAAAAGAAAAAGATATAAATAAGATAATAAAATTTGCAAAATCAAAACTAAAATACTTTGATTGTTTAATAAATAATGCATCAATTTTTGAAAACGACAAGTTAGAAAATTTCAGCTCAAGTAGTTGGGAAAAACATTTATCCATAAATCTAAAAGCTCCAGCAATATTATCGAGAGAATTTGGAAAAAATATAAAAGGAAAAAATAACAATATAATAAATATAATTGATCAAAGAGTTTTTAAACTTACCCCCTTTTTTTTTTCGTATACGTTAAGTAAAACAGGTCTTTATACTTTGACTAAAACTAGTGCCATGAGTCTTGCACCACGTGTAAGGGTTAATGGTATAGCGCCTGGACCAACGATTAAAAATAAAAGACAATCAAAAGGTCACTTTAGAAGGCAATATCTCTCAACACTTTTAAAAAAACAAGTAGATGTAGGGGAAATATGTAGTGCTGTTGACTTTTTTATCAAAAATAGATCTATTACTGGGCAAGTAATTTCAATCGATAGTGGTCAAAGTTTAAACTGGCAGACACCAGATGTCTCGAAAGGTAAGGAGTGAAAAGAAGTAATTTAAAGATCGTAAAAATTAATAAATCTAAAAAGCTTTTTAATTATGAAAAAAAAGTTCTTATAAAAGAATTATTGCTAGATCTTAAAATTGGATATTTTGACTTTGAAAAAGAAAAAAAACAAAAAGTAAAATTTTCACTTGAAATAGATTACGTAGACAAAAAACCATCAAATGACAAAGACATCAAATCAATTGTGAATTACGCAAAAGTTGTAAGATTAATTAAAAAACTTGTTAAAAAAAAACATTACAATTTTCTTGAAACATTAGCAGAAGATGTTTTTGATGAACTTTTTAAAGATAAAAGAATAGATAAAATAAGCCTTCAAATAGAAAAACTCGAGATAATGAGAGATTGCTCTTCTGTTGGGATACAAATCTCAAAAAAAAGAAGTCATGGTTAGTTCTGAAATTGGAAAAGAAATCATAAAGAAAGAGTTGCCTCTAATTCCTAAGCTTCCAGGTGTCTACAAAATGCTGAGTGATAAAGATCAAATTCTTTATGTTGGTAAAGCAAAAAACTTGCCCAACAGGCTCAAAAGTTATGTATCGGAAAAAAATCATATTATTAGAACTGAGAGAATGCTATCTCAAACACGAAAAATTGAAATAACAACTACTTCAAATGAAAGTGAGGCACTACTTCTTGAAGCTAATCTTATAAAAAAACACAAACCAAAGTTTAATATCTTACTAAGAGACGACAAATCTTTTCCATTTATTTTCATTGGAAATAAAGACAAGTGGTCTCAAATAAAAAGACATAGAGGTAAAAAAACAAAGGAAGGTTTTTATTTTGGTCCTTTTGCATCTGCCGGATCTGCTAACTGGACAATAAAAATGATACAAAAAATTTTTCATCTTAGAGTTTGTGACGACACTGTTTTTAAAAATAGAGAACGACCTTGTATTTTATATCAGATTAAGAGATGTTCAGGTCCTTGTGTTGGTTATATTGATGAAAATGAATATAAGAGAACAGTTAACGATGCTATTGAATTTGTTTCTGGTAAATCAAGAAAGATACAAAAAAATTTATCCAGTCAAATGGAAAAAGCAAGTGAGAGTCTTGATTTTGAGAAAGCAGGAATTTTAAGAGATAGAATAAAATCACTCAACATAATTCAATCATCACAAAGAATAAATGAAGCAAACTTAACTGAGGCTGATGTCATAGCGGCATATAAGGAGTCTGGACAAACTTGTATACAAGTATTCTTTTATAGATCTAAACAAAACTGGGGTAATCAAGCTTTTTTTCCAAAACACGACCCTGATGAAAATCTAAGTAATATTTTAAACTCCTTTGTTTCACAATTTTATGAAAATAAAAGTGTCCCGTCCTCAATTATTTTATCTCAAGAAATTAAAGAAAAAATTTTAATAGAACAGACACTTTCACAAAAAGAAGGTAAACAAGTGAATATTTCAGTTGCAAAAAAAGGTTCAAAGTTAAAAGTAATTAACCAAGCAATAAAAAATGCAAAAGATAGTTTAAATAGGAGGCTCCACGAAACTCAAAATAACAGGGAGCTATTTGAGTCAGTTGTAACTAAATTTAATTTAGAGACAAACATTAACCTTATTGAGGTTTACGATAATAGTCATATTCAAGGAACGAATAGTGTTGGAGCACTAATTTCGTATGGAGATGAGGGATTTATTAAAAAAAGATATAGAAAGTTTAATATTAAAATGAAAAAAAATGAACAAGATGATTACGGAATGATGAAAGAAGTGCTTACTAGAAGGTTCAAAAGAGCAGTTCAAGAAAAAGAGGGTCATCTTTCTTTTCCAGATTTAATTTTTGTTGACGGTGGAAAAGGCCAGTATTCAGTGGCTAGAGAGACTTTGAATGAACTTGGACTTCACGATATTCCGTTGATAGCAATCGCCAAAGGAAAATTAAGAAATAGTGGAAATGAAACTTTTTTTCATAATGGAAAAGAGTACAAATTTTCAAAAAACGACCCTACTCTATTTTTTCTTCAAAGAATTAGGGACGAGTCTCACAGATTTGCAATTAGTGCACACAGAGCAAGAAGGAAAAAAGGAATAAGCAAATCTTTATTGGATCAAATAGAAGGTATTGGATCAATCAGAAAGAGAGCTTTACTTAATCATTTTGGTTCAGCAAGAGCAGTAGAATCTGCGAGTTTGGATGAGATTAGGTCAGTAGAAGGAGTTGAGGAAAAAGTTGCAAAAAAGATATATAATTTTTTTCACGAATGAAAATTAAATTTCCTAATTACCTAACAATCGGTCGAATAATAATAGTCCCCTTTTTTGTTTTAGCATATTATTTACCAGGATTTTATGGAGACATAATACCATTCACTTTATTTGTAGTTGCGTCTTTCACTGATTTCTTAGACGGCTTACTTGCGAGACTATATAAGGAAGAGTCTAAGCTTGGAGAACTTTTAGATCCTATCGCTGATAAAATTATTGTAGCAGCTGCTTTGATTTTACTTGTAATGGATGGAACCATTAAAAATTACGAGGTAATAGCTGCGATAATTATTTTAACTCGAGAAATTTTAATTTCTGGTTTAAGAGAATTCTTAGCAAAAGGACAAGTGAATTTACCAGTATCGGGATTGGCTAAATTAAAAACTTTTTTACAGATGTTTTCAATATCTTTACTTTTGACTGGAGAAACAGGGAATAAAATTTTTAACTTTCAAGATTATAATGCTCAAACTATTGGTATTATCTTATTATGGCTTTCAGCTTTTCTTACTTTATACACTGCTTATGACTATTTGAGAAAAGGTATCGACCATGCAATATCAGAAGATAGTAAGTAGTTAAGCGGCAATTTTTTTTCTTACAAAAGATTGGTAACTATCTGATAAATCCATAATTGTTTTGCAAACCTTATAATCAAAGTTTGATATTTTTGAAACTGGTGTAACCTCTGCAGCGGTACCTGTCAAAAAACATCCCACAAATTCTTTTAGTTCATTAGGTGGAATTTTTCTCTCAATGACTTTTATACTTTTAGATTTTGCTATTTCGATTACTGTTCTTCTTGTAATTCCATCTAAAAATGAGTCTGGAACTGGCGTGTGTAAATCTCCTTTAGAATCTTTAAAAAAAATATTTGCGCCAGTTGCTTCTGCTACGTTTCCCTCATGATCTAACATTAATGAGTCTGTATAACCTTGTCTTTCCGCTTCATGTTTTGACAAAGTGCAAATCATATAAAGCCCCGAAGCTTTTGTATCCCATGGAATCGAGTCAGGAGAAGGTCTTCTCCAATTTGAAATATTCAATTTAATACCTTCTGTTTTAAGTTTGGGGTCAAAATAAGATCCCCATTCCCAAGTTGCAATAGCTACGTGAATTTTTGTTTGCTGAGCTGATATTGCCATCATCTCACTTCCCCTCCAGGCTACAGGTCTTACATAACCGTTTTTAACGTTTTGAGCGGCTACAATTTTTTTGGTTGCATTGTTTATTTCGCTTTCCGAATAAGGTATTTCAAAACCCATCCTTTTTGCAGAATAAAAAAATCTTGAAGTATGTTCTTCAAGCTTAAAAATGTTACCATCATAAACTCTTTCACCTTCAAATACACAACTTCCATAGTGTAATCCATGACTTAATACATGTAACTTAACATCAGACCAATCAACTAAGTCTGAATTGTACCATATTTTACCGTTTCTTTTATCGTAAGGAATCATATTAAAAAGATTTATTTATAAAAAATATATTCCTATATATAATATGTCAATATAACTTACCAATTATGAAAAATCTTCTTTACTTAAAAGATGAACAATTAAAAGGTTTTATTGAAAAAATCTTTGTTGGTTACAGGGAAACATTTAATGATTCAAAAAAAGTCCTAAAAAAATACAATTTAGGGACCGCTCATCACAAAGCTATGCATTTAATATCTTATTATAATGGAATAACTATCACTCAATTACTTAATAAGCTCAATGTAACGAAACAAAGTCTAAATAGAGTAATAAATGATTTAAAAAAATTAAATTATTTAGAATTTAAAAAGGATACTAAAGATACAAGAGTGAAACATATTTTTTTAAATGATAGGGGTAAGAAAATATTTGAGGAAATTTTCCTATCTCAAAAAAAAAGGATTTACAAAGCTTTGCTTAATTCAAGTTCAAAAGAAGTGATTAACTTTGATTTAGTTTTAAAGAGAATAATTGATGGAAAGTTTTAAATCACATATTTTAGTTATTGATGATGATGAAGGAATAAGGTCGTTACTTAAACAATTTTTAAACGAAAAAGGTTATCTAGTGAATACTGCATCTAACGCATCTGAGGCTCAAGAAAAGATTTCAATTATAAAATTTGATCTTTTAGTCTTAGATATAATGATGCCCGGTAAAAGTGGTTTAGAATTCATCTCTGAAAATAAAAATAATCTAAATGTACCGATAATTCTACTTACAGCGAAAGGAGAGGCAAGTGAAAGAGTTGAGGGATTGGAAACAGGCGCAGATGATTACTTGCCCAAGCCTTTTGAACCTAAGGAACTTTTATTAAGGATTAATAATATCTTAAGGAAAACAAAAAAGATTAATTTGAAACATGTGATAGAATTTGGCTCAATTAAAATAGATTTAAATAAGTTGATGATTACTAATCAAAATAGTAATTTTAAAATTAACAACACTGAAAAAATAATTTTAGAAAAAATGATTAATAATCCTGGGAAAGTATTTTCAAGAATTGACATTGGAAATTTAATAGAGATTGATAAAGAAAGATCTATAGACGTCATAATTACAAGGCTTAGAAAAAAAATTGAGACTGATCCAAAAAATCCTAAATATTTACAAACAATAAGAGGTTCCGGCTATGTTCTCTGGGTTGAGTAGTTATATTAAAAAATTGCTTCCAAAAAGACTTTTTTATAGAGCCTTACTAATAGTAGCTACACCAATAATAATATTACAGGTTATCATATCAATTGTATTCTTCGATAGCCTTTGGATAAAAACTAATAAAGGTATGACTAGAGCTCTAATAGGTGAAATTAAATTTTTTATAAATGCCTACGAAAATGAAGAATACGAAAAAGATAATTTGATTAAATTATTTAAAGAACATCATAATTTTAATGTAAAATTTCAAACATTTGGAGATCTACCAGAAACAAATATGGAAAGATGGTTTAGTCCCATGGATAGGACTTTAAGAAGAGAATTAAAAAATAATTTCGGTAAATATTGGTTTGATACAACCTCATATAAAGAATTGATTGAATTAAAAATTGAGTATTTAAATGGTTACTTTGAATTTTTAATTCCAAAAGATAGAGTCACAAATACCTCAGCGAGATTGTTTGCTCTATGGATTACCTTCCCTGCATTTTTGTTAATTGCAGTAGCTTTAATTTTCTTGAAAAATCAGACTCGCCCAATAATTAATTTGGCAAGAGCATCAGAAAAATTTGGAAGAGGTGAAGATGTTGAGGAGTTTAGACCTTCGGGAGCTTTAGAGATTAGACAGGCTGGTTTTGAGTTTGAGAGAATGAGAAAAAGAATCTTGAGACATTTAAACCAAAGATCTGAAATGTTATCAGGTATAAGTCATGACTTGAGAACTCCACTCACTAGAATAAAACTTCAGCTTGCTCTAATAAAAGATAAAAAGATTTCTCATAAACTATCTGAAGATGTTGAGGAGATGGAGAAAATGTTAAATGAATACCTTCAATTTACTAGCTCTACATCATCTGAAAAAACTGAACTTTTTGATATTTCAAAATTATTAAGTCATTCAATTATGAAATATGAAAATAAAAATGTAACTTCAAATATAGAGCAAAAGATTTTTTTCAATGGAAGGAAAAGTTTAATAAATAGATGCATAGATAACTTAATTAATAAT
The DNA here is from genome assembly GCA_902602575.1 of uncultured Pelagibacteraceae bacterium. Taxonomy (GTDB): domain Bacteria; phylum Pseudomonadota; class Alphaproteobacteria; order Pelagibacterales; family Pelagibacteraceae; genus Pelagibacter. Next base: position 27,118 of record CACKRX010000004.1, read on the forward strand.
TCCCTTAAATACTCAAATAAAGTTTTGGTAAATTTAAAAAAGATTCATAAAAGCTTGATAATTACTGTTGATGACGACGGTCCTGGAATAGCTGAAAGTGAATATGAAAACGTTTTTAAACCATTTTACAAAATTAATAAAGGAAGAGGTGACTCTAAGTCTAGTGTTGGCTTAGGTTTATCAATCTCATCAGATGTAGTGAGATCCCATGGGGGTAGTATTACATTGGATAAATCCAGTCTTGGCGGATTAAGGGTTAAAATCTCTTTGCCTTTTTAACTTTTTTTGACTTTAAAGTTTTGATTTCCTTTTCTAATTTTTCTATTCGTTTCTTTAATACCTCAGTTTCCTCTTTGGTAGAAATCTTCATCCTTAAAACAATCTCATCCCTTTGAGATCTTACAATATTAACGATTTCTTCGCTTAAATCTTGATAAGATATAATTCCTTGTTCAAATAATTTTGCAAATTTTTCAATGATAAATTTAGACTTTGACATATTTTTTTTTTTTACGATAGTATATCTTATATTTCATTTTTATAATGTTTGTAAATAATCTAGATCCTGTCGCATTTGAATTTTTATCCTTTCAAATAAGGTGGTATTCATTAGCATATATTTTTGGTTTTTTAATAGGTTGGTTTTATATTAAAAATTTCTTAATTAAAGATTTGAGGGAAAAAACTTTAGTCGATGACTATATCACTTATCTAATTTTAGGGGTGATTATTGGTGGAAGGCTAGGCTACGTAATTTTTTATAATTTTTTTTATTATTTAAGTCATCCTTTTGAAATATTTTTTATTTGGCAAGGTGGAATGTCTTTCCATGGTGGCTTGCTGGGTGTTTGCTTAGCCGCTTATATATTTACTCAAAAAAATAATTTAAACTTTTTTAGATATACAGATTTTGTGTCCCTTACAGCGCCAATAGGAATTTTTTTAGGTAGAGTTGCGAATTTTATAAATTCTGAACTTTACGGCAGAGAAACTGATTTTATTTTTTCAGTTAATTTTAATAGAGTAGATAATCTTTTTAGGCATCCTTCGCAACTATACGAAAGTTTTTTTGAAGGTATCGTTTTGTTCGTAATTCTAAGTTTTCTTTGGAAAAAATTTTCAGAAGTTCCTGGAGTAATATCATCACTATTTCTAATTTTTTATTCTCTTTTTAGATTTATAATTGAGTTTACAAGGGAACCAGATGCTCATCTAGATCTCTTAATGAATATTTTTACATATGGGCAGATGTTATCAATTGCATTTTTTATTTCTGGAATAATACTTTTTAAATTGGTAAAAAAATGATCACTAAGACTCAATCACTGGATAATTTTATTGATAAATCTCTTTATGAAAAAAATAAAGGTTATTATCAAAGAAAAAGAGAATTTGGTCGTAGAGGAGATTTTATTACATCTCCAGGAATTTCAAAACTTTTTTCTGAAATGATTGCTATTTGGATTGTATCATTTTGGGAAAATTTAAATAAACCAGAAAAAATCAATTTAGTAGAATTGGGTGCAGGAAACGGAGAGCTCCTAGAAGTCTTAATTAATACATTAAATAAATTAGAAATTGTAAAAGATAAATTCAAATTTTTTATTTTTGAAAAAAGCGTGTCTCTTAAAAAATTACAAAAAAAAAAATTTTCAAAAAGTGTTAAGTGGTTAGATAATTTTGATAAATTGCCAAATTCTCCAACTATATTTTTGGCTAACGAATTTTTTGATGCTTTGCCAATAAAGCAGTTTATTAAAATAAATGATGAATGGTATGAAAATTTTGTATTATTAAATAAAAGCGGAAAATTCTCTCTTGAGAAGAAAAAAGTTACTAAAAAAAAAATGAAGAAAATTTTTAATCAAGGGATCGACGAAAATCAAAATTTTATAGAATTTTCACCTTTAATGGTCAAATATCTAAAAAGTATTTGTAAAAAAATCAAATCTTCTGCAGGGGGTATTTTATTAATTGATTATGGTACCTCTGACAAAAAAATGTACGATAGTTTACAAGCGATTAAAAATCATAAAAAAGTAAATATTTTTGATGACTACCAAAATATTGATATAACACATCATGTAAATTTTAACTTTATCAAACAAATTGTAAATTTAAATGGATTAAAAGTTGGTGGTATTGCTAATCAAGGAAGTTTTTTAAAAAATATGGGAATAGATTTAAGAGCTGAAATAACATCAAAAAAAATGAGTTTCTTAAAAAAAACAGATCTTTACACAAGAATAAGAAGGCTAACACACAAAGATGAGATGGGTGAATTGTTTAAAGTAATTTTTGTAACCACGAAAGATAACAATTTTAAGACAGGGTTTAATGACATTAAAATCTAAAAAATTAATAAAGTTTAAAAATGTTTCACATGGTTTTTTTGGGAAAAAAGGAGGAGTATCAAATGGAATTTATAGCGCCTTGAATTGTGGCCCTGGTTCAAATGATAAGATTTCTAATGTAAAAAAAAATTTAAAAATTGTTTCGAGAAAGCTTAAAGTTTCCCCTAAAAACTTAATATTGCTTAAACAAACACATAGTAACAAATGTCACTTTATTTTGAAAAGACCCTCAAAAAAACTCATTGGAGATGGTTTGATTACAACAAAGAAAAATTTAGCTTTAGGTATTTTAACTGCTGATTGTGCTCCAGTTCTTATTTATGACAAAAAATTGCCAATGATTGCAGCTATCCATGTTGGGTGGAAGGGCGCTTTTAAAAATATTTTAAAAAAGTGTATAAAATTTATGATTAAAAAAGGCTCTGAAAACCAAAATATTTCTGCAGTAATAGGTCCATCAATATTCAGGGAAAACTATGAGGTAAAGAGGAATTTTATGAAAAAATTTTTAAACCTTAATAGTCGAAATCGAAAATTTTTTTACTTAAAAAAAACTAAAATTTTTTTTAATTTAAAAGAATTTATCAGATATCAGTTAAGATCATTAAAGATTAATAATATAGATATAATTAACAAAGATACTTTCAAAAATAGTAGTGAATTCTTTAGTGCTAGGAGAGCCTTAAAAAATAAAGAGAACGATTATGGTAGAAATATATCTATAATTATGCTTAAATAACTTCTTTCTAAAAAATGAAACTTCTCACAGGAAACAGCAATAAAAATCTCAGTTCAAAAATTGCAAAATTTCTAAAAGAAAAACTTGTAAATTCTAATATCAGAAAATTTAAGGACGGTGAAATTTATGTAGAGATAAATGAAAATATAAGAGGTAATAATATTTTTTTCATTCAGTCAGTATCTTCCCCAGCAAATGACAATTTAATGGAGATGTTGCTTTGCATAGATGCTCTCAAAAGATCATCTGCTAAAAATATTACAGCAGTAATTCCTTATTTTGGTTATGCGAGACAAGATAGAAAAGTAGTGCCTAGAACTTCTATTTCTGCAAAACTAGTTTCAAATTTAATTACAAAAGCAGGAGCTGATAGAGTTGTCACGGTAGATTTGCACGCTGGTCAAATTCAAGGTTTTTTTGATATTCCAGTTGATAACCTTTTTACAACACCATTATTTGCAAGACATATTAAGAAAAAAATTAAAAGTAAAAATATAATTTGTGTTGCGCCTGACGTTGGGGGAGTTGAGCGGACAAGGGCCCTCGGAAGAAATTTAAATGTAGGACTTGCAATTATTGATAAGAGGAGACCAAAGCCTGGTCAATCTCAAGTCATGAATGTAATTGGAGATGTGAAAGGAAAAACTTGCATAATAAATGATGACATAATCGACTCTGGTGGTACAATTATAAATGCTGCTAAGGCGCTTAAACAAAGAGGTGCAAAAGACGTTTATGTTTATATTACTCACGGTGTTTTAAGTGGAGATGCTGTTAAAGCTATTAAAAATTCTCCAATCAAAAAACTTGTTATTACAGACACAATTAATAATGAGAATAAAGTAAGATCCGCAAAAAATATCGAAATTTTGTCAATTTCTAACTTAATGGGTGAAGCAATTAGAAGAATATCAAATTCTACATCTGTTTCATTTTTGTTTAAATAATTTACTTGTTTTATTAACTAACTTGAGTTAAAACGCTTTTTCTCTATGAATACGATCGATGCAAGTTTAAGAAATACTAAAACTTCTGGTGAAGTAAATAAACTCAGATCAGAGGGTAATATTCCTGGCATAGTCTATGGTGGAAAATATGAAACTCAAAAGATATCTATTTCAAAAAAATTATTGAAAAATCTTATCGAGAAAGAGAACTTTTTATCAAGTATATTAAATTTAAAAATTGATGGCAAAGATGAAAATGTTTTGCCTAAAGAAATTTCTTACGATATCTTAACTGATGATCCAATCCATATTGACTTTTTAAGAATTGTAAAAGGTTCAAGCGTCATAATTGAAATACCGGTAAATTTTATTAATACTGAAAAATCTCCTGGTTTGAAAAGAGGTGGTGTATTAAATATAGTTCGTAGAAAAGTAGAGCTTAAATGTCCATCTGAAAATATTCCAAGTGAACTGGTTGTTGACTTAGATGGAGTTGATATAGGACATTCTTTTAAAATTTCTTCAATTAAACTTCCTGAAAATGTTGAACCAACTATTCGTGGTAGAGACTTTGTAATCGCAACTGTAGCAGCACCAACAGTTATTAAAGAACCAGAAAAACCAGCAGAGACAGAAGAAGGAGCAGAAGGTGCGGAAGCAGCAGCTGCAACTGGTGAAGGAGCTGCAGAAACTGGTGATACAAAAGATGCTAAAGGGGCTGAGGGTGAGAAAAAAGAAGCTGATAAAAAAGAGGACCCAAAAAAAGGTCAGCCTGAAAAAAAATAATTTACAATTGAAGAATTTAATTAAATAATGTTACTTTTTGTTGGCTTAGGAAATCCTACACCGAATTCTGAAAATAATAGACACAACATCGGTTTTAAAATTATTGACGCAATAAATAATAAATTTAAATTATCAAAACAAAAACCAAAATTTAAAGGACTTCTTACAACCGGAAGTATCAATAATAAAAAAGTCTACGCAATAAAACCTCTAACCTTTATGAATAATTCAGGAATATGTATCAGAGAATTAATGGAGTACTTTAAAATTGATGCAGAAGATGTAATTGTTTTCCATGATGATTTAGATATTGATTTTGGGAAAGTTAAAGCAAAGTTTGGGGGCTCGGATGCAGGTCATAATGGTATTGCCTCAATTGATAAGTTTATAGGAAAAGAATATTCAAGAGTTCGAATTGGTATTGGCAAACCGAAAAATAACATGGCAGTGAATAACCACGTCCTGAAAGATTTTGACGAAGATGAGAAAACAGAACTTGAGTCAATAAAAGAAAATATCACAGATAACTTATCAATTCTCATTGAAAAAAAACTGGACTTATTTTCAAGTACCATAAACAATAAATAATTAAATGGGCTTTAAATGTGGTATCGTAGGTTTGCCTAATGTTGGGAAATCAACTTTATTTAACGCATTAACAAATTCTACTAAAGCGCTTTCTGGAAATTTTCCTTTTTGCACAATCGAACCCAATGTTGGCATGGTACCTGTTGTAGACACAAGGCTCGATAAACTTGTTCAGATTTCAAAATCCAAAAAAAAAATTTATACAAGCATTACTTTTGTGGACATCGCTGGACTTGTAAAAGGAGCCTCGAAAGGTGAA
>CACKRX010000005.1 GCA_902602575.1 uncultured Pelagibacteraceae bacterium
ATTTGCTATATTGCTTTTAATTATCTTGGGTTAGAAAAAATTATTATAGGACAAGAAGATACTATTGTTGAAGAGATTGAAATGATTGAATTGCTTGAGAGGTGTAACGAAAATACAATTGCCGGTTTAATTAAGTCTGGTTGGGAGTTTACTACTTTTGCCCTTCATAAAAAAACTTTTAAAAAAATTGGTATGTTTGATGAAAACTGTATTGATGCATATTGTGAAGATGCAGACTATAAACAAAGATGTTATTTAAATAAAATTAAAATAGAAAGTTTAAACAAGTCATTAGAAAGAAACTTTGGAATCTCTAGAAAAATTAATAAAAGAATTTATGATACAATCACTGTAAATAGAATTTACATTAAAGAAAAATGGGGTAAATCAATTAACGAAGACAAAATTGCGCTACTAGATGAACAACCGCCATATGAATTTAAATACCCTTTTAACAAAAATAATCTAGACTCCAATTTTATTCCAATCACAAAAAGGATGAGAATGATCCATAATTTAAAGGATAACAAAACGCCTTCACAAGAAGAAATACTTAAATTTTTGATAAATCCCGAAGGTATAAAAAAATAACTTCATTAGCATTAAATTTTGCTTTTAATAAAGTTTTTTACTTCTTCTATATTTTTATTTAACAAGTGGAAATGCTCTTTTTTATTCAATACATGCTGAAGTTCTTTTGGCAATTTTTCATATTTATCAATTGCATTATTTATAGCATCTGGAAATTTACATGGGTGTGCAGTTGATAGAACTACGCAATCATTCAAAGATAATTTTTGTGCGGCACCTACCCCAATGGCAGTATGTGGGTCTAACACCATATCATTTTCTTCATAATTTTTTTTAATTATTTCTAAAGTTTCTTTTTCATTGCAGCTTTGTGATAAAAAATCATTTTGAATAATATCTAAATCACTCTTTTCAATTTGATAAGAATTCTGTTGAATTTTTTCCATAATTTTTGCTGTTTTTTTAGAATTAGAATTATTTACATAATAAATTAATCTTTCGAAGTTACTTGCTAATTGGATGTCCATGCTTGGTGATAGTGTTTCTCTGACTTCTTTGGAAACATAGTCTCCTTTTGTGATAGCTCTATGTAAAATATCGTTTTCATTTGTTGCAACTACTAATTTATTAATTGGTAGTCCCATTTTTTTTGCAAGATATCCTGCAAAAATATCGCCAAAATTTCCTGTAGGAACTGAAAAAGAAATGTTGTCTTTTCCTAACTTAAAATAACTATAAAAATAATATACCGCTTGAGCAATTATTCTCGCCCAATTTATTGAGTTTACACCTGACATATTTATAGATTTTGAGAAATCAAGATCAGAAAACATTTGTTTTACAATATTTTGACAATCATCAAAGTTTCCATCAATTGCAATATTGAAAACATTTTTTTCTTCTACAGTAGTCATAATTTTTCTTTGAACAGAGGAAATTCTGTTATTTGGATGTAAAACAAATATATTTAAATTAGATTTTCCTTTGATTGCATTAATGGCTGCAGCGCCGGTGTCCCCAGAAGTTGCAACTACTATATTTATTGTTTTTTTATTTGATTTTAAAAAATGCACATACATGTTTCCTATTAATTGCATTGCAATATCTTTAAAAGCTAAAGTGGGTCCATGAAATAATTCCAAGATTTTTAATTGATTTAACTCAACTATTTTGACAACATCCTTTTCTCTAAAGTTAGAATATGATTTTTTAATAATTTCATTTAATTCTTTTTTGCTTAAAAAATCACCCGTGTATAAACAAATAATTTCAGTAGCTAGATCAATATAACTCAATTTTTTTAGAGAGTTCATTTTGCTCTCGTCAAATTTTTTAATATTCATTGGTATAAAGAGGCCTCCATCATCGGCAAGACCTTTAAGAAATACCTCGCTGAAGGAAAATTTTTTATTATTACTTCTTGTACTTATATATTCCATTAATAATTTTTTTTTCTAAAATATAGATATATCAAAAGAATTGATATCGCTATTGAAAACCAAGTTAAAGAGTATTTAAGGTGATTATTAGGCAGATCTGATGAAATTTTTTTTGGTATTGGAAAAGAGTTTGTTTGTTCTCCATTTTGAATAAAAATTATAAAAGGAGAAAATGTTTTTCCGGTATGTTTTTTTAAATCTATATCGTCAAGTTTAAACCAATAATTTTTTAGTAAATCATTGTTAGGTTTAAAATAATTTTTACTTGATTTAAGCTTCGTAATGCCAAAGTATTCTGATTGTTTAAGATCAAAGGACTCGCTTTTCAAATCTCTTGGTATCCATCCTTGATTAATTAAAAAATTTTCTCCTTCGATATTAACTTCTTTAATTATATTAAAACCTGGTTCTCCATTATCGCTGAGTCCATATAAATAAATTAAATTCTCATTATCAATTTTTCCTTTGAATTCAATTTTTTGAAAGTTTTTAATTTTTTGTACTTCGAATTTTACCGGATCATTGATCAGGGAGGAGTTTATTTCTTCGATTAGATCATTTTTCCAATTAAGTCTGTATAACTGCCAAAATCCAAGAGACAGAAAAAGAGCAATAAAAAAAGAAACAAATATTGTGAAAAGAAACTTATATCTCAATTAAATTAGCTTCCCCAAACATAGATCGCTGCAAATAAAAACAACCAAACTACATCAACAAAATGCCAGTACCAAGCTGCAGCTTCAAATCCAAAATGATGATCCTTGTTAAAATGACCAAGTTTTCCTCTCCATAAACAAACGGCTAAAAAAATAGTTCCGACTACCACGTGAAAGCCATGAAAGCCTGTGGCCATATAAAATGTTGCACCATAAATATGTCCTGAAAAATCAAAACTTGCATGTTGATACTCATATATTTGGAGAAGAGTAAAAAAGAAACCTAGTAGAACTGTTGCCCATAAGCCTTGAATAAAACCTTTTCTATCATCCTCTAATAAAGAGTGATGAGCCCATGTAACAGTTGTTCCAGATAATAATAAAACCAATGTGTTGATTAATGGAATATCCCATGGATTAAAAACTTCGATATCTTTAGGCGGCCAAACTCCACCAACAAAAGCGCTTGGGTACAAACTAGCGTCAAAGTAAGCCCAAAACCAAGCAACAAAAAACATTACCTCAGATGCAATAAATAATGTCATTCCATAACGATGATGTATCTGAACAACTGGAGTATGGTGACCTTGATGTTCAGCTTCATTAACAACATCTCTGAACCACATGTAAGCTCCGTAAATTAATAGAGCAAAACCAAGTAACATAGCCCACATAACTTTTGAGTGAAAATAATAAACTGATCCTACAGCAGTAATTAAGGTAGCAAAAGATGTATAGATTGGCCACGGACTTGGATCAACTAAGTGGTAATCATGTTTTTGATCTTTAGAGCTCATAATTAATTAACCTTTGATTGTTTATAATAGTCAGAAGAAAAAAATGTATACGACATTGTAATATCATCTATGTTTTTAGTTTTAGGATCATCTACCATTTCAGGATCTAAATAAAAAGTTAAAATATAACTCATTTTTTCTCCACTTTTTAAAGTTTGTTTTTCAAAACAAAAGCATCCTAGTTTATTGAAATATTGGCCAAAAGTTGATGGGGACACATTGTAACTTGCAACTCCACTTGATGGTTCTTTTCCAAAGTTTTCTACTTCAAACTCAACTTTATAAACTTTACCTGGTTTAATATCGTATAAAGATTTACTCGCTTTAAAATTCCAAGCCAAGTCTGTTTGAACATTTGTGTCAAATCTTACTCTAACAGGTTCATCAATTACTATTTTCGGGGCTTCTTTTGAGATTTGAGTAGTACCCCCAAATCCTGTGACTCGGCAAAATAAATCATACAGTGGAACAGCGGCAAATGATAATCCTAACATTAGAAAGAATATTAAAGATAAAATTAATGGCGTTAGGTTTTTTTTACTAATCATATGGCTCTCTCAAAAACTCCAACATTGTAAAGTGTAAAAACAAAAAGTAATAAGATAAATACTATAAGTCCAATAGCAGTAAATATATTCTTTTTTTTAATTTTTTTGTCGACTTCCATTAGAATAATTTATCAATTAAAAATAAAACAAATATAAAAAACAAGTAAAAGATTGAATAACCAAAAACTCTTTTGGCTTTTTGTAAATCAAAGGAGTCTTTTTTTGTTTTTAATAAAGCATAGCATAATAAAATATAATAAATTGTAAGACCAAAAGTGCTTACAAGGAATAATTCTCCAACAAAACCTATTACGTAAGGTAGAGCCAACGTTGGGAGCATTAAAAGAGAGTATACAAAAATATTTTTTTTTGTATTTTCTATACCATTTGTAACTGGTAACATTGGAATTTTGGCCCTTTTATAATCACCTACTTTATACAAACTTAAAGCCCAAAAATGTGAAGGTGTCCAAAAAAATATTATCAAAAAAAATGATAGTGCTTCCAAACTTAAAGAATTAGTAACAATTGTCCATCCGATTACAGGGGGCAACGCACCAGATGCTCCGCCAATTACTATATTTTGTGGCGTTCTTCTTTTAAGCCAAATTGTATAAACAAATAAATAAAAACTTATTGTAAAAAGCAATACCAGAGCTGATAGTAAGTTTGAAAAATAGTAAAGTCCTAATACTGAAACTACCGAAAGGACCATTCCAAATATAAATGCATGTTTCTTTTTTAGTTTACCTGTTGGAAGTGGCCTTAAACATGTTCTGCTCATTAGTTTATCTAAATCTGCCTCATACCACATATTAAGAGCCCCTGCTGCTCCAGCACCAAGTGTCACAAAAAAAATGTTTGTTATTGATTTAATAAAACTGATCTCACCAGGTGCAGTTAATAAACCGACCGCACAGGTAAATATTACCAATGACATTACTCTGGGTTTCATCAGTCTTAGCAATTCCAAGAAAATTGATGTATCAAATAGTGAAATACTTTTTGCTCTAGAATTATACGTTGTCATTTAATGCCAATATTATGTGCTTGTTTTTTCAGCTTCCCCGAACTCATTTACTTTAGGCAATTCCTCAAATGTATGAAAGTTTGGTGGTGATGGCACTGTCCACTCTAAAGTAGTTGCGCCCTCTCCCCAAGGATTTTGAGCTGCCGCTTTTTTCTTCATAAATGCATAAGCTAAATTAATTAAAAATACTGCTAATCCTACCACTGAAATATATGAGCCAATTGAGGAGATATAGTTCCAATCTGCAAAAGCATCTGGATAATCAGCATATCTTCTTGGCATACCAGCTAGTCCTAAAAAATGTTGAGGGAAAAATATTAAATTTACTCCAATAAATGTCAGCCAAAAATGTAACTGTCCAAGCCATTCTGAATATTCATAACCAGACATTTTTCCAAACCAATAATAGAACCCCGCAAAAATTGCAAAAACTGCTCCGAGTGATAGCACATAATGAAAGTGCGCTACTACATAATATGTATCGTGTAAGGCTGTGTCAACACCAGCGTTAGCTAGAACTACACCAGTAACACCTCCAACTGTAAATAAGAAAATAAAACCAAGAGCCCACATCATTGGAGTTTTAAAAGATATAGAGCCACCCCACATTGTTGCTATCCATGAGAAAATTTTTATTCCAGTAGGAACAGCAATGATCATTGTTGCTGCTAGAAAATATGCTTTTGTATCAGTGTTCAATCCTACCGTATACATGTGATGTGCCCAAACTACAAAACCAACAATACCAATCGCGACCATCGCATAAGCCATACCTAAATATCCAAAAACGGGTTTTTTAGAAAAGGTTGAAACAATATGACTTATCATTCCGAAACCCGGTAAAATCAAAATATAAACTTCTGGATGACCAAAGAACCAAAATAAATGTTGGAATAAAAGTGGATCTCCACCAGTTTGCGCATCAAAAAATGCTGTTCCAAAATTTCTGTCGGTAAGTAACATTGTTATTGCTCCAGCTAAAACCGGTAAAGATAATAATAACAAAAAGGCTGTTACAAGAATTGACCAAGCAAACAATGGCATCTTGTGTAAAGTCATACCTGGGGTTCTCATATTTAAAATCGTAGTTATGAAATTTACAGCACCGAGTATCGAAGATGCTCCTGCTATATGAAGACTAAGTATTGCTAAATCCATTGCAGGACCTGGTTGACCAGTTTTAGATGACAGTGGTGGATAGATTGTCCAGCCCCCTCCTACACCTTGTGCACCTGGAGGTCCATCTACAAATATTGATGAAAGTAATAAGATGAATGACACTGGTAGTAACCAAAAAGATATATTATTCATTCTTGGAAAAGCCATGTCTGGAGCACCTATCATAATTGGTACAAACCAATTTCCAAAACCACCAATCATTGCCGGCATGACCATAAAGAAAATCATTATCAAACCGTGACCAGTTACTAAAACATTATATAAGTGATAATTGCCACCTAGTATTCCATCGCCTGGATGCATCAACTCCATTCTCATTAAAACTGAAAAAGCAGTTCCAATTATTCCAGCGATAATCGCAAAGATTAAATACATTGTGCCTATGTCTTTATGATTTGTTGAATAAGCCCATCGTTTCCATCCTGTTGGATGGTGATGTGAATGATTTTGTGAAGCAACCGTTGTCATGTTAATTTTTTGCTAATAATTTATTTTTATTAGTTTCTATCTCCTTTTTTGCAAACTTTAATTTGGCTTCTTCTAACCAAGCATTATATTCTTCATCAGTTACAACTCTAACCGTAATTGGCATGAATGCATGTTTTATACCACACAATTCTGAACATTGTCCGTAATACGTTCCAACCCTATCTGCCTTAAACCAAGTTTCATTTACTCTTCCAGGCATCGCATCTCTTTTTACTCCAAATGATGGTAGGGCCCAAGCATGCAAAACATCGTTAGCTGTTATTAAAACTTTAACAACTTTGTTTACTGGTACTACAACTTCATTATCAACTGCTAAAAGTCTAGGTTGACCTGGTTTTAAATCCTCTTCTTCTACCATGTAAGAGTCAAAAATTATATTCTCATCAGGATATTCATAGCCCCAATACCACTGATATCCTATAGCTTTAATTGTAATATCAGCTTTAGGGATTGTGTCTTGTGAATATAAAATTTTAAAAGATGGAACTGCCATCACAATAAGAATTAGGCATGGAATGAGTGTCCAAAGTATTTCAACAGCAACATTGTGCGTTCTTTTAGATGGATTAGGATTTCTTGAGGCTCTAAATCTGATACATGTATAAGCCATCAAAAATAATACAAATCCACTTATCGCAACAATTATTGGCACTAACATATAGTCATGAAATTTTACAATTTCGTACATAGATTGAGAAGCTGGTTTCTGGAATCCTAACTGCCAATCTTTTGGCTCGTTAGCATATAAGTTGGACGGTATTAATAAAACAAAAGTGTATAATAATTTTTTCAGCATTTTTATCTCGTTTTTATACAGTTTTTAATTCAATTAACAAATTCAATTAATGCGACAATTATGAATTGAAATAGACGAAATTAACTAATGAAATAGCGGTTATAACTGCAGTATCTGATCTTAAAATATTTTTAGATATATTAAAAGATTTCACATCAGGAACTTTCAAAATCGACTCGCGTTCAGCTGGTGAAAAATCACCTTCGGGTCCTATTAGAACACTTAAAGCTTCTCCTTTTTTAATATTATCATTTTTTAAAATGTTTTGAGAATTCACATCGGCAAATAAAAGTTTAGTCGAGTCATCGATATTTTTTAAAAAGTCTTTAAGTTTTTTGACCTCTGAAATTTCTGGAGGATTTAATTGATTGGATTGTTCTGTAGCTTCAATAACTATTTTCCTTGCTCTTTCATAATTTAACTCTTTAACTTCTGTCCTTTCCGAAACAATTGGAGTTATTTTGCTTATACCCAGTTCAGTAGATTTTTGTAAAATAGTTTCCATTGGAGTTTTTTTGACTAAACAAATAGCAAGTTCAATTTTAGATGGGTTTTTTGCTTGTTTAATTTTTTTTATAAATTCTACTTCAACCTTATCTTTTTGAATAAAAGTTATTTCACTTTCCCATTCTCCATCTTTATTAAAAAGATTTATACGGGAACCTAACTTAAGTCTCATTACATTTGCTACATAATGACCATGTTCCTTTGAAAGCAACTTAGTTGTATTTTCAACTATACTGTTTGGGTGATATAATCTAATGTTCATAAAATATAGTATAATATAAAAACTTAAATTTAAGTATGAATTTTAAAGCAATAGTATTTGATGCTTATGGAACATTATTTGACGTAAATTCGGCGGCAGAGAAATGTAAACATAAAATAGGAGATAAGTGGGAGGCCTTTGCAAATTTTTGGCGAACTACACAACTAGAATATACTTGGCTGAGAAGTTTAATGAAAAGACATAAAAACTTTTGGCAAATAACTGAGGATAGTTTAGATAAATCTATGAAAATTTTTAACATAGATAAAAACATGAAAAGTGAATTACTAAACCTTTATAAAGTTTTATCCCCTTATCCAGAGGTAAAAGAGGTTTTAACAGATTTAAAAAAAAAAAATTTTAAGCTCGCGATACTTTCAAACGGTACTCCAGATTTAATTAATGAGTTGGTAAGCACAAACAATTTAGATGCATTTGATGATCTTTTTTCAATTGAGGAGGTGAAAATTTACAAGCCTGATTCAAAAGTCTACGATCTTCCAGTTAATAAATATAAAATTCAACCCAAAGAAGTTGTTTTTTTGAGTGCTAACACATGGGATGTATCAGGTGGTGGTAATTTTGGTTACAACGCTGTCTGGGTTAATCGTAACAACTCTCATTTTGATAACCTTGATTATAAACCAAAAAAAGAAATTAAAAATTTAAAAGGACTACTTGAAATAGTTTGAAACATAATTAAACTAAAACCATGTCAAATATTGAAATCAAAAAAATTGTTAAATCTATTGAGACATCTGACGGTGCGGGGGTAAAACTTAAAAGAAGCATAGGAACACCAGAGGTAGATTATATTGATCCATTTTTAATGTTGGATGAATTTGGTTCAGAAAATAAAGATGATTATGTTGCGGGTTTTCCGCCTCATCCTCACAGAGGTATTGAAACAGTCACTTATATGCTTAAAGGAAAATTTGAGCATGAGGATAGTACTGGTGCTAAAGGAATAATGTCATCAGGAGATGTGCAGTGGATGAAAACTGGAAGAGGAATAATACATTCTGAAATGCCTGCAATGTCTGATGGTCAATTACTTGGATTTCAATTATGGATAAATATGCCTGCAAAATTAAAAAAAAATAAACCTGAATATATTTATATTAAAAATAAGGAGCTTGGAACTTACAGTGACGATAAAAAAGTAGTTAAAGTGATTGCTGGAAAGTACAAAGATATTGAAGGTCCTGAAAAAAATCATAACGTTGAACCAATTTACTTTCATGTAGTTTTAAAAAATGAGAAAGAATTTGCTTTTGAAGTTCCAGAAGAACATAATTCATTTATTTATTTGCTTAAAGGTCAAATTAAAGTTGGAAAGAAAAACCACGAAAAAACAAACGATTCAAATTTAATATTATTAAATCAAGGAAAGAGTCTTCAAATTAAAGCCGAAAAAGAAAGCGAATTTTTATTTATTGCAGGTAAACCTATCGGTGAACCAATAGCTAGAGGCGGTCCATTTGTAATGAATACAAAAGCTGAGATTATTGAGGCAATAAATGATTATCAAAATGGAACTTTTGCTAAATATTAAATGTATTATATAAATTTTTCAAAAACTGGTGGTCCTGAGGTTTTAAAATACGAAAAATTATCTATCACTGAACCTAAAGAAAATGAAGTATTGATAAAGCATTCGGCTATAGGTTTGAATTTCATTGATACATACCATAGGTCAGGACTATATCCTGTGCCACTGCCATCGGGCATTGGACTCGAGGGTGCGGGAGTAATAGAGAAAGTTGGACCAGGCGTTAAAAATTTTAAGGAAGGTGATAAAGTAGCTTACGCAGCCGCACCCCTTGGTTCATATTCAACACATAGAATTTATCCAACAAAAAATTTAGTAAAAGTACCTGATGGAATAGATCTTGAAATCGTCGCCTGTTTAATGACTAAGGGATTAACAACTTTTTATCTTTTACACAAAACATATCCTGTTAAAAAAGGTCAAACAGTTTTGTTCCACGCTGCAGCTGGTGGAGTTGGTCAAATTTTTTGTCAATGGGCTAAAAGCTTAGGTTGTAAGGTAATAGGAACAGTCGGATCAGATAAAAAAATCGAGCTAGCGAAAAAATTTGGATGTGATGAGGTAATAAATTACAATAAAGAAAATTTTAAAGATAAAGTTTTACAATTGACCGATAATGAGGGTCTGCCAGTAGTGTATGATGGGGTAGGAAAAAATACTTTAGAAAATTCATTAGGATGTTTAAAAATGCGCGGAACAATGGTTTCATTTGGAAATGCATCAGGAAAATTAGATCCAGTTGATGTTGGAAAACTTATAGCACCAAAAGGGTTATATCTTACAAGACCTAGTATTGCACACTACACTTCTACAAGAGAGGAATTGGATGAAGCATCAAATAAGCTTTTTGAAATGGTTAAATCAGGAGCAGTAAAAGTTGAAATATTTAAAAAATATGCTTTAAAAGACGCATCGATTGCTCATCAAGATTTAGAAGGTAGAAAAATTTTAGGTCCAGCAATAATTACTCCTTAAACTGCACATCCATATCTGAAATATGCAACTTGAGAGCTTTAGTAGAAATTTGAATTTCTCTTATAAAAAAAATTATAGATATCATCATTGATAAGCAACATGAGCCAAATATAATTCTTGCAACTAATATTTTATCCAAATATAGAGCAAATACAGTTAACATATTGAATAAAAAACCAAAAGCTGAAAACATAATTGTAAGTTTTAAAACCCCAATCCTATCGTTAAGATTAATTAACTGATTTTTCCATTCAGGTGGGGTATGTTTTTCAAAAACATGCTCATCATGAATTTTTCTTATCAAGTTGCTTAATGTATGAAATCTATTGCTGTAAACGCCCATTATAAGTGGTATTGCAGGAAACATTAGCGCTGTAACTGTGTAGTCTATATCCATAACGAATCAATTTGATTATGAATCGATGCTTTGTTATTTACAAGAAAATTATCATGAAAAATTTTGAATTATTTTTAGAATTAACAAGACTTAAAAAGCCTATTGGTTTTATGCTGTTGTTTTGGCCATGTCTTTGGGGACTTACTCTTGCTATGCAATTTATTAATGGTGAATATGTTTTTTTAAAGCATTGTTTTTTGTTTTTCTGTGGCGCAGTTCTGATGAGGTCGGCAGGATGTATTGTTAATGATATTTTAGATAGAAAAATTGATGTTATGGTTGAAAGAACAAAAAATAGACCTATTGCATCTGGAAAAATTTCAGTGAAAAAAAGTCTAATATATGTTTTTTTGTTGTGCTCTACTGCATTTTTAATTTTAATTCAGTTTAATTTAAATACTATTATTCTAGGTTTAGCTTCAATGCCCTTTGCATTTTCCTACCCTTTGATGAAAAGATTCACCTATTGGCCTCAACTTTTTTTAGGAATTACATTTAATTATGGTTTGGTAATGGCTTGGTTTTCTTTAACAAATGAATTTAGCTTTTATCCTCTTATATTATATATTGGAGCCATATTTTGGACACTAGGTTACGACACTATATATGGGTTTCAAGATATTAAAGATGACGAGATTATAGGAGTAAAATCAACATCAATAATATTTAAAAAAAATCCAAAATTATTTTTATTTTTATGTTATTTAATTTTTTATATGTCCCTTTTTCTAATAGGAATAAAAATGTCTTATAGTATAAATTATTTTATCTTTTCTATACTTATTTTTTTACAATTAATGATATTCCAAATTAAACCTTTAAATATTTCAAAACCGCAAGAATGTTTAAATAAGTTTAGAAGTAATAATTTTTTAGGATTTTTAGTTTTTTTAAATATCTTGATAGGTGGATATTTTTAATGAAAAACAGCGAAATACTAAAAAGATTGTATAGAGACTATACAAGAAAATATTTATATAGAATAGTTATTGCTTTTATTCTTTCATTAGTGCTTGCTGGGAGTACATCATCTATTGCTTACCTATTAGATCCAGCTATTGAAAAAATTTTTTTAAACAAAGATAAAACTTTGATTTATTTAATTCCTTTTTTAATAGTAATAGCTTTTGCCGCAAAAGGGGCATCACTTTATGGAGCAAAAGTTATTATGATAAAGATTTCAGAAGAAGTAAGAAAAGCCTTACAAATTGATATGATGAAATCGCTTATAAAAGCCGACACAAATTTTATAGAAAAAAAGCATTCAGGAAAAATAATAACAAATATTATGAATGATGTTAATTATATGACAGGACTGGTAAGTGTAGCTATATTAAACTTGTTCAAAGACAGTTTGACACTTATTGGTTTATTATCTGTTATGTTTTATCAGAATTGGAAATTGTCTCTTGTTGCAATAATAATGATTCCACTAGCAAGTTTTTTTGCAAATTTTTTAGGGAGAAGAATTACAAAGATCACCACGCAGGCTATGGATAGAGCAGGTTTGGTTAATACCTATTTATTAGAAATTTTTAAAAATCATAAATTGATTAAAATATTTCAAAAAGAGTCATATGAGACAGCTCGAGCTGATAATGTTTTAAAGGAACTTATGAAACAATCAAAGAAACTACAAATAATTTATGCAAGATCATCTCCGATAATGGAAGTTTTAACTGGAATTATGATTGCAATACTAATTTTTTATTCGGGTAATCTGATAATTAATGATGAACTAGGCATTGGAAACTTTTTTTCATTTTTAGCTGCAATGATGTTAGCATATCAACCAGTTAGATCACTTGCGACGCTCAATATTACAATTAATCAAGGATTAGCTGGTGCAAGAAGAATACTACCAATTCTTGATCTAAAAGAAAAAATCTCTGAAGATACTAGTTTAGATAAAATTAGTTTGAATCACGGAAACATTGAATTTAAAAATGTTAATTTTACTTATGATGAAGAGGACAGAGTGGTTCTAAACGATATAAATTTATTAATTGCTGGTGGGAAAATGACATCTCTTGTTGGTCACAGTGGCGCAGGAAAATCTACAATACTTAATTTAATTCCTCGATTTTATGACCCTCAATCTGGTGATATAAAAATTGACGATCAGTCTATTTTCTCAAAAAGATTGTCATCCCTTAGAAATAATATTTCTCTAGTAAGCCAGGAAACTACATTGTTTGATGATACGGTATTAAATAATATTAAATATGCAAACTTAGATGCAACAGATAAACAAGTTCAAGAAGCAGCAGAGTTATCTCATTCATTAGAATTCATTGATGCACTTCCTAAAAAATATGACACTTTAATAGGCGAAAATGGGGTTAGGTTATCTGGAGGTGAAAAACAGAGAATTTCAATAGCCCGAGCAATTTTAAAAAAGAGTAAAATTATTCTATTGGATGAAGCAACATCCTCTTTAGATGCTGAAACAGAGCAAAAAATACAGGATGCTATTAACTTTTTAACTAGGGGTAGAACTACCTTGGTTATTGCACATAGATTATCAACTATTTTAAATTCAGATAAAATTTACGTTGTTGATAATGGTAAGATTATTGGAGAAGGTAAGCATGATGAGTTGATTGAAAATTCCGAGGTTTATAAAAATTTTTACGAAAAACAAATTCAAAAAAATTGATGAGAGTAATCTATAGTTTTTTGGTATACATAGTTATTATTTTTTCACCTATTATTATCGTTTACAGAATATTTAAAAGAAAAGAAAGTCCCAAAAGATTCGTTGAAAAGTTTTCTATAAACAAAAAAAAAAGGAGTAAGGGAAAACTAGCTTGGTTTCATTGTTCAAGTGTAGGTGAGTTTTTAAGTATCGTGCCCTTAATTCAAGAGTTTGAAAAAATGACAAGTATCAAACAAATTCTCGTTACTACTTCAACACTGAGTTCTTCAAAAATATTTGAGAAGTTTAGGTTTAAAAAAACTTTACACCAATTTTATCCTTTAGATAATAAGCGTATAATTAAAAATTTTCTAAATTACTGGAAACCGTCCAATGTTTTTTTTGTAGAGTCTGAAATTTGGCCCACAATGATCTCGGAATTAAAAGAAAGAGGAATTAAAGTTGTTCTAATTAATGCCAGAATGAGTGAGAAATCATTTAGAAGATGGTCATATCTAAGAGGTTTTGGGAGAGGTATATTAGAGAAATTTGATTACATATTTCCTCAAAATAAAGAGACGTTTCAATATTTAAAAAAACTTGGTGTTAAAAAACTTAAATTTTTAGGAAATCTTAAATTCATCGGCTCTAAAAATGATGAGAACATGAAAGTGAAAAATAAATATTTTAAGAATAAAATAATTTTATGTTCAGCGAGCACTCACTATAATGAGGAGGAAATTTTTGCTAATTTGCATATCAAGTATAGAAAAAAAATTTCTAATTTAATAACGATCATTATTCCAAGACACATAGAGAGAACAAATGAAATTTCACGAATGTTGGATAAAAAAAAATTGAAATTTGTGAAACATAGTGAAAATAAAAGAGACTTAAAAGATTGTGATATCTATATAGTTGATAGTTATGGTGAAAGTAAGTCATTTTATAAAATAAGCAATGTTGTTTTTTTAGGTGGATCCTTAGTTTCAAAAGGTGGGCAAAATCCCTTGGAGGCTTTGAGATTCGGTTGCAATTTAATACACGGAAATTACACTTATAATTTTAAAGACGTTTATAAAATGTTAGAAAAAGAGAAGCTATCTCTTAAAGTATCAGGGAGCAAAGACTTGGAAAAAAAGGTTTTTACACTATTCAAAAAAAGAAATGACTCTAGCAAGATTAAAAAGCTGAATAAAATTGGAAATGTGATTTTAAAAAAAAATTTAAGTGAACTAAAGAAGATTGTTTTATGAAATTTTATAAACCAAAATTTTGGGATAAAAAAAACTTTAATTTAATATCTTTATTGCTGCTGCCTTTATCGTTAATTGTCATCATAAAAAATAATTATGAAAATAGTAAAATTAAAAAGAATTATTATGATCTTAGGACAATTTGTGTTGGAAATATTTACATCGGCGGAACTGGTAAAACGCCCCTCGTAAACAAATTAGCAAGTCATTTTAAAAAAAAATTTAAAACTTTTATAATCAAAAAAAATTATACCTCTCACCAAGATGAAAAAAAACTTTTAGAGTCAAATCACAAGGTCATTTTTGAGAAAACTAGAGAACTTTCCTTATTAAAAGCTGAACAAGAAAAAGCAAAGATAGTAATTTTTGATGACGGGTTGCAAGAAAAAACAATAAACTATGATCTAAAAATAGTATGTTTTAATTCACTTAAGTTAGAAGGAAATGGATTCGTAATTCCGGCTGGTCCATTGCGAGAAAAACTAAACAGTATTAAAAATTACGATATTGCTTTAATTAACGGAAATATAAATAAAGAATCTAAGAGCTTTATAAACAAAATTAAAAATATAAATCCAAATATAAAAGTTTTTATAGGCAAATATGTCCCAAAAAATTATTTAAAACTTAAGAAAAAAAGATTTATAGTGTTTAGTGGCATAGGTAATCCACACACATTCACTGATACACTTAAAGGTATGAAAATAAAATTTAACGGGCATGAAGTATTTCCTGACCATTATAATTATAAAGAGTCAGATTTACAAAAATTAAAACAATTGGCAAAACAAAAGGGCTGTGAATTATTAACAACTGAGAAAGATTTTTTTAGAATTAAAAAATCTTATAGAAAAAATATAAATTTTTTAAAAGTTGAATTATCAATCGAACATGAAAAAAAATTCTTAAAATATTTAAGTGAAAGGTTATGAAAATTATAAGATATTTTTTTGAATATATTTTAATTGTTATTCTATTTGGTCTATTTAAATTATTAGGATATAAAATTTCATCTGAGTTTGGATGTTTTCTTGGAAAGATATTTGGTCCATTTTTTAGATCAAAAAAAATAATTAAAAATAATTTAATTAAATTTGACAATTCCTTAAGTCCTGAAAAAATAAAAAAAATTTCGAAGGAAATGTGGGGTAATTACGGAAGAATATTGTCTGAATATCCGTATATTTCTAATTTTAGAAAAGGTGATTTAGATAAATATATTAAAATTGAAAATTTAGAAAAATTAGAGGAAATTAAAAAAGGTCAGCCAGTCATATTTATTTCAGCTCACTTCAGTAATTTTGAATTAATGGCTATGGTAATTGAAAAAGCAGGAGTGAATTTGTCTGCAATCTATAGACCTTTAAATAATAAAATGGTCAACTCAATAATGGAGCCCCTTCGTAAAAAATATATTTGTAAAAACCAAATTAAAAAAGGAATAAATGGAATTAGAGAGTCTTTGAAATTTTTTAAACAAGGTATAAGTATTGCAATTATGATTGATCAAAGAGTAAGTGAGGGGGAAAAAATAAATTTTTTTAATCATCCAGCACTTACAACAACTATACCAGCGCAATTTGTAAAAAAATTTGGATGTAAAATTCAACCAGTGCATATTGAAAGATATAATAATATTAATTTTAGGATTACTTTTGATGAGCAAATAATTATTGAGGATAATGAAGATGAAAATTTGGTCAGTATTAAAATAAATCAATGGTTGGAGAAAAAAATTAGAAAAAATCCTTCTCAATGGATATGGTCACACAATAGATGGAAGTGATTTTTCATTTTTTTTCTGCTTCTCTTTTTAATTGAGCTTCTTTGTATGAGAAATATGCTTCTTGAAGTTCCACATTCCAATAATTAAGATTTTGAAGATATATTTTCTGCTTAGATACTGCACAAATTACATGATCCCCTGGTTCAATTATTTCAAACTTATTTGGCAAGTATTTTAATTTAGCTAATTTATTTTTCATTTTTTAAGTTATAAGATTACTATAAATGAATGTAGGAATTATTGGAAGTGGTGGTAGAGAGCATGCAATTTGTTATATGCTTAATAAATCAAAAAAAGTGTCCAAAATTTTTTGTTTCCCAGGCAATGCGGGCACAAATTTAATTGCTCAGAATGTCAATTTAGATCCTGATAATTTGTCTGAACTAGAGGAATACTGCATACAAAAAGAAATAAAATTGTTAGTTGTTGGTCCGGAAAAACCTTTAGTGAATGGAATAGTTAATTATTTTAATGGAAAATCAATTAAAGTTTTTGGTCCAGACAAAATATCTTCGAAACTTGAAGGTTCAAAAATTTTTACTAAGAAAATTTGTCAAAAAAATAAAATTCCTACATCAAAGTTCAAAATATGTGAAAGTTTAAAAGAAACAATAGATTACTTAAGGACTGGTAATTTTCCACTTGTTATTAAAGCTGATGGTTTAGCCTCAGGAAAAGGAGTTTATATATGTAAAAATTTCAAGGATGCAAAAATAGCTTCTGAAGAAATTTTTAATGGAAAATTTGGATCTGCTGAACAAATTTTAGTGGAAGAATTTTTAGAGGGTGAAGAAATGAGTTATTTCATAGTGACCGATGGCACTAATTATAAATTTTTTGGTTCAGCCCAAGACCATAAAAGAGTTGGCGAAGGTGATACAGGCAAAAACACAGGGGGTATGGGCTGTTACTCACCATCAAGACTTCTAAACCATGATTTAGAATTGAAAATTAAAACAAAAATAATTGAACCCACTTTAAATGCAATAAATGAGCAAGGCGGGGTCTATAAAGGTTTTCTCTATATCGGACTAATGATTAAAAATAACGATCCTTTTTTAATAGAATTTAATGTGAGGATGGGAGACCCAGAATGTCAAACAATCTTGCCTACTCTAAATACAGATTTATTAGATGTACTAATTTCATGTTGTGACGGGACACTAAATCAAACAAGTATAGATTTTTCTAAGTCAAAAAGTATTTGCGTTGTTTTATGTTCAAAAGGTTACCCAGAAAAATTTAAGAATAATCTTGAAATTAAAGATTTAGATAAACTAAAGCTTCTTGAAAATCAAAATATTTTTCATGCTGGTACTTTAAAAACTAAAACTGGTTTAGTTTCTAACGGTGGAAGAGTATTAAACTTTGTTTCAACCTCAGATGATTTTTCAAAATGTAGAGAAGAGGCAATAAATTTAATTAAAAAATTAAATTGGAAAAACGGCTACTTTAGAAGAGATATAGGTCATAAAGTAATTGAAACATGAGAATTATTTCTGGTTTAAATAAAGGGAAAAAACTAATTATGTCAAATAATAAAACAACTAGGCCTTTAAAAGATATGGCTAAAGAGTCTGTTTTTAATATTTTGACACATGCTAAGTATATTAATTTTCACCTCAAAGACAGTAAAGTTTTAGATTTATTTTCAGGAATTGGCTCTTTTGGACTAGAATGTATCTCTAGAGGCTCAAAATTTGTATTTTTTCTTGAAAACTACCCTCCGGTTTTAGAAATTTTAAAAAAAAATATTTCAAATCTTGAATATGACAAAAAATCAAAAGTAATAGAAATTGATGCATTTAAAATAAACAATAATACATTTAAAGAAGATCAAAAATTTCAAATAATTTTTTGTGATCCACCTTACAAGGAAAAAAAAATAGATTTATTGATAAAAAATATTATTGAGATGAATATCTTAGAGAAAAATGGAATAATAATCGTTCACAGAAAAAAAGGTGATTTAGATACTTATCCAAATGAATTTAAAGTAATTGACACGAAGAGTTATGGTTTATCGACTTTTGTTTTTGGGAGATTTAACTAAGTATTCTTTTTGTTTCTTTTTTAATTGACTCAACTGCTGGCTGATCGAATGGATTTAATTTCATTAATTTTCCTAGTAATATTGTTTCAAGCATTAAATAAGTAAAAATTATTCCCAAACTTTCTTCATCTTTATTTAATATTTCAAAGTTTCTAAACTTCAAGCCTTGCTTTTTAAAAATTCTTTTTACTGCATTCTTTTGTGCGGTCATTACTGATTTTACACTTTTATTTTTTAAAAATTGATAACTTGATAATAAATTTTTATTCTTAATTTTTGGTGGATTGTGATCTATAGTATCAAAAATTGTAAAAAAATTATTTTTATTTCCATCCAAATATAACTGCATTAAGCTGTGGTTATCTTTGGGTAAGTTTGAAATAATTGGAAAGAAACCTTTGCCTTTTTTACCTAAACTCTCTGATAATAATTGCTGATACCATTCAAGTAAGCTAATTAAACTCTTATCAAAATTGAGTATTACCGAATTTGTTTTTCCCGATGAGTGAAATTTATACATTGTATCGACGTTATTTATCAATGTGCTTAAGAAGTTTTTATTTTTTATAAGATTGTCAAACTTTTTAAAATTTTGGCTTTTTAACCCTAGAAGTTCAGCTGGCAACATTCCAACTTCCGATAAAGCTGAATATCTACCCCCAACAAAATTTCTATGTTCAATAATTTCAGATTTAAGTTTTAGAGCCAAATCCATCAAGTAGCTTTTTTTATTTTCAGTTATAAATAATTTTTTACTCTTAGAGAAAATATTTTGATTTACAATTGTTTCAAGAGTTGAGCCTGACTTTGAGATAACTATGTCTAAGTTTTTATTTTGAACTATTTTTGGAATTGATACATTAAGGTTGTCATAAAAATATACTTTTTTTTTAATCTTAAATTTTAAAAAGTCATAAAGAGCTTTTATGCACAATGAAGAACCACCTAATCCAAATATAGTTAATGCTTTGTACTTTTTGTATCTAGTAATTGTTTTTTTATTAAAGGAGTACTGATAGTTATTTGAGAAAGTATTAATTACTTTGTAACTGGGGTCGTTTTTTTGTAAAATTTCGTAAAAAATATTTTTTATCTTTTTATTATCTTTTTTTCTTAAGTTAAAACAAGTAATCTTTATTTTATTAGAAAACATTAATCTTTGATTTTTTCTAAAACAAAACTTTCGGTGTTACTAGAAGAAGACTCTGAAACTTCCTCTTCGTCTTTAATTGAACTCAAAAGATCTTGGATCTCATTTTCTATGTTTTCAATTTTGGTAGTATCAACAACATCTTTAGGCGTTGGCAAGTCATTAAAATTTGGTGGTATAATTAAAGGATTTTTTTTGATAACCAGAAACTCGTCACTGTTTTCATATTTTTTTCCACTCAAAGCATTTTTAACATTTTGACACGAGCAAAGAAAAAATAATAAAATTATAAAAAAATATTTTTTATCCATTAGATTGTTTTTTATATAATAGTTCAGCTAAAATAAGGCAAATTATACCCGCTGTTATAAAGATATCAGCTATATTAAAAATAAACCAGTGGAAATTACCTATGTGAAAATCAATAAAATCTGGCACCGAACCATAATAAAGTCTATCAAAAAGGTTTCCAAGAGACCCTCCTAAAATTAACAAAAAAAAATATTTTCTAAAATCCTTAGTAACAATTATCAAATAAATTATTATCAAATTTATTAGTAGTATTAGTGCTGTAAACAAATTATAAATAAATTCATTTGAGAGTGAAAACAATCCAAAAGCTATTCCTGTATTCCAAACTAAATATGAGTTTAAAAAAGAAGTTATATATATTTCTGAAATCTCGGTTTTTTCCGCAATTTCAATAACATAAATTTTAGAAAATCTGTCTATAAAAAAAAGAATAAGAACAAATATTGAGTTAAAGAAAAATTTATACACTTTAATTTTTATTAGAGCATGAACGTCTCTCACATCCATTTTTATTAATTTTCCAACAAACTGGACATTTCTGTCCCTCTGCTTTAACAGTATTTACTTTTATTGAATTTTCCTTATCTTTTCCTTTAGTTATTTTCGCAAATGAAGTAATACATATCTCTGAGAAATCGTAATTTTTTCCCAGATTATAATTTTCTTCATCTAGCTCAATTTCAATATTCGCCTCTAAGCTCGATCCTATAATTTTATTAGCTCGCTTGGCTTCAATGCTTGAATTAGCCTCATTTCTTATATCAATTATCTTTTTCCAGTTTTGTTCTAGTGGCACATTATTCCATGACTTTGGAAATATATTTAATTTCTTTAAATGAATGCTTTTTTTGCCATTATTTTTGTTTACTAACCTAAATATTTCTTCTGTAGTGAAAGATAATATAGGTGCAAACCATTTTAATAAACTATCTAAGATTACATTTAGTAATAACTGACAATCTTTTCTTTTTTTTGAATTTTTTTCATCACAGTACAAGGTGTCTTTTCTAATATCAAAATAAAAAGATGAAAGATCCACTGTGCAAAAATTTAGTAATTCTTTATAAATCAGATGAATATTATAAGAATTAAAATGTTTCAAAAAGCTTTCATTCAAATTATATAATTTGTGAAGCATTAGTTGTTCAAGTTCTGGCAATGTATCAACTTTAATTTTTAATAAATCGATTTCACTTAATTCATCGTTCAAATTGCCTAATAAATATCTAAATGTATTTCTTAGTTTTCTGTAAGCATCTGCGTGTTGTTCTAAGATTTTATAGTCTATCCTCAAATCTTCAGCATAATTAGATGCGGCAACCCAGATCCTAAGAATATCAGCGCCATATTTTTTCAATATTTCCTCTGGCGAAATCACGTTACCTAAAGACTTTGACATTTTTAAACCTTTTCCATCTACAACAAAACCATGTGATAGAATAGCTTCAAAAGGTGCCTCACCTCTTGTACCGCAAGACTCTAGAAGGGATGAGTGAAACCAACCTCTATGTTGATCTGAACCTTCAAGATATAGAGAGGCGGGCCATTTTAAATCATCCCTTTGTTCTAATACAAAAGAATGCGTAGAACCACTATCGAACCAGACCTCTACTATATCCGTGGTTTGGTAAAAATCATTTTCATTATATTTTTTTCCAAGAAACTTTTGTTTATCATTTTCAAACCAACAATCTGAACCTTCTTTTTCAAAAATGTTGGCAATATTATTGAAGACTTCATCATCAACTAAAACTTTCTCGTCTTTTTTAGAGATAAATATAGGCAGTGGAACTCCCCAAACTCTCTGTCTAGAAACACACCAATCTGGTCTAGTTTCTATCATTGATTTAAGTCTCTCTTTACCTTTGTTAGGATAAAATTCAGTTTTATCAATTGCAACTAAAGCTTTTTTTCTAAGTCCATGACTCTCCATAGATATAAACCACTGGGGAGTTGCTCTATGAATTAATGGCGCCTTCGATCTCCACGAATGGGGGTAAGTATGGTTTAATTTTCCATTAGAAAGAAGCCTTTTATTTTTTTTTAAACTTTCAATAATAATTGGATTTGCTTTAAAAACATGTATTCCCTCAAAATTCAAAATATTCTTTGTATATTTTCCATCGTTATCGACAGTTTCAATTGCTTGAATCCCGTTATTAATGCATAGGTTAAAATCATCAGGTCCATGGCTTGGTGCACAATGAACTATTCCAGAACCCTGGTCTGTTGTCACAAAACTTGCTTCCAACAAAGGGATATCATAATTGTAACCTTCTTTTTCCAAAGGGTGACTGCAGATGGAGCTTTTAAATTCTTTGCCTGATAATTTATCAATTTTCTCAAATTTTTTAATTTCACATTCTTTCAAAACTTGCTCTAATAAATCATTAGCGATAACTATTTTTCTATTTTTAAAATCACCATCATCCTCGATCTTAATTATTTGGTAGCTAATATTTTTATTATAAGCTAGTGCCTTATTTGCTGGTATAGTCCAAGGAGTAGTAGTCCAAATGATCATTTCACAACCCTCAAGACTTTTGTTTGAAGTTTTCTTAATTGGGAATGAAGTATATATAGTATCAGAAATATGATCCATGTACTCTACCTCTGCATCCGCTAAAGCAGTTTTTTCAACTGTAGACCATAAAACAGGTTTGTAACCTTTGTATAAACTACCCTCTTTTAAAAACTTAGATAACTCCCTAACAATTTGTGCTTCAGCTTTAAAACTCATAGTCGAGTAATAATCTTTCCAATCTCCTATAACTCCTAATCTTTGAAACTGTTTTTTGTGAACATCAATCCACTTATTTGCAAAATCTCTACATTCTTTTCTAAACTCAACAATTGGAATGTCATTCTTATTCTTTTTGCTTTTTTTGTACTGTTCTTCAATTTTCCATTCAATTGGTAAACCATGACAGTCCCATCCTGGAACATATACAGAGTCTTTTCCATTCATTTGATGAAACTTTGTTACAATATCTTTTAAAATTTTATTTAAAGCAGTCCCCATATGTATATCACCATTGGCATAAGGTGGACCGTCATGTAAAACAAACTTCTCATTTCCTTTGCTACTTTCTCGAAGCTGTTTATAAAGTGATATCTTGTTCCAATAATCAATTAGATCTGGCTCCTTTAAGGGGAGATTTGCTCTCATAGAAAATGATGTTTTAGGAAGATTTACAGAGCTTTTACTCATTCGATAATATTCCTTTTGCTTTTTTACAATCCATTTTAATTTGTTTTTTCAAGTTAAGTACTCCATTAAATTTTTTTTCACCTCTTATAAATTCTACAAATTCTATTGATAAATTTTTATTATAAAGATTTCCAGAAAAATTAAATATATTTACTTCTAAAATTAATTTTTTTTGATTAAATGTTGGTCTATATCCAATATTTGCAATACCTTTTAATTTTCTTTTATTTTTAAAAGATATTTTTACTGCATAAACACCAATTTTCGGGATTTTGTAATCCTTTATATCAATGTTACATGTAGGGAATCCGATTTTTTTACCAAGCTGTCTTCCTTTCTCAACTCTACCCTCTATACACCAATTTCTACCCAAAAATTTTTTAACTTTTTTTAAATTTCCAATTTCAAGATTTTTTCTAACTAAGGTTGATGAAATTACAGATTTTTTGCTCTTAAGGGGAGATGGATTAATTATTTTGTAGTGGTAATCTTTCTCTAATGACTTTAGAAGTTTGATGTCCCCAGCTCGTTGATATCCAAATCTAAAATTATCAGAAACAAAAATATATTTAGGCTTAATCTTATTAAATAAAATCTTTTTTATAAAATCGAGACAACTAATTTTTGAAAATTTAGAGTTGAATTTTTTATTTATAATGAAGTCTACATCATTTTTTTTTAAAAGTTGAATTTTTTGATCGAGGTTTGAAAGTCTATAATTAAAAAGCTTTCTAAAAAACATTTTTGGAATGGGATCAAAAGTAACCACACCTATTTTTAGTTTATATTTTTTTTTAAAATTTTTTGCTTTATTAAAAAGTTTTTGGTGACCTTTGTGAAGACCATCAAAATTTCCAATTAAAATAATTGAATCTTTATCCTTCCTCTCTAAATTAAAATTATTATAAATTTTCAAATTATTTACCATTTTAAATCTTTTTGTGTATAATTTACATCGACATTATGCTTTTTAAATAGTTCTTTAACACTGTTATTCATTTCATTTTTATGAATACCGCTGCTTATCAGTAACGAATCAAAATTTTGCATGTTTGCACCTTTTATATCTGTATTAAGACTATCACCTATGCAAATTACCTTTTTATTTTTTAGGTTATCAAATGCTTTTTTATAAATTTCTGGATAAGGTTTGCCAAAATACTTGACTTTACCCCCTAATTTTTCAAAAATTTTTGCTATTGTCCCTGCGCAAAATTCTCTAACTTCGCCTCTGTCAACAATGAGATCTGGATTTGTGCAAATCATTTTTTTTTCGATATGATTAAAAAAAAGCTTTTCGTAATATTCTAAATCTTCATGATGACTTTCAAATAATCCAGTGCACAACAAAAAATCGCAGCTATCTATACTTTCAACTTTTTGGTTTTCAAATGTTTTAAATAAATCAAAATCCCTTGGAGGGCCTACATGAAAAAATTTTTGGGAGTTCATTGTTTTAAGTTGATCTAATGCAGCTTGACCAGATGTATACACATGTTGGGCTTTTTTTTTATCTAAACCCATTTTTTTTAAAAATTCGATTACAGTTTGATTTGGTCTTGGTGCGTTAGTTAACAGTATATAGTCTTTTTTATTTTCCTCCAGCTTCTCAAGAACTTCTACTGAATTTTGAAAAAGATTAATTCCGTTGTGCAACACTCCCCAAACATCTATAAAAAAAAGATCATATTCATTAATAATCGATCTAAGTCCTTTTTCATCTAAATTTGAAGTCATTTTTCATGATATAACTCAAAAATGTGCATATTTCTTGGTTTTTTTTAAAATATATATTTAATCCTTTATCTTGAAAAAATATATTTTGATCTTTATATGAAACCCATATTTAAAGGAGTTTTTATGAAGTTTAAACCGTTACATGATAGAGTTTTAATAGAAGTTTTAGATAGCAGTGAAAAGACTGCTGGTGGAATTATAATACCAGATACAGCTCAGGAAAAACCTCAAGAGGGAAAAGTTGTTGCGGTTGGTGGTGGAGCCAAAACTGAGGATGGAAAAATCATTCCAATGGATGTCAAAGTCGGAGACAAAGTATTATTTGGCAAATGGTCAGGCACTGAAGTAAAAATCGGTGGTAAAGAATATAGTATTATGAAGGAGTCTGACATAATGGGAATTTCAACAGGTAAATAATTTTTAAATAAAGGAGTAAAAAAATGGCAAAAATAGTTAAGTTTGACTCAGATGCAAGAACAGCGATGCTGAAAGGTGTTGATATACTTGCTAATACTGTAAAAGTTACACTTGGTCCAAAGGGTAGAAACGTAGTTATAGACAAGTCTTACGGTGCACCAAGAACTACTAAAGATGGAGTATCAGTAGCTAAGGAAATAGAACTTGAAGATAAATTTGAGAATATGGGTGCTCAAATGGTTAAAGAAGTAGCCAGCAAAACAAATGATGAAGCTGGAGATGGAACAACTACAGCTACTATTCTGGCTCAAGCAATCGTAAAAGAAGGTTGTAAATACGTAACAGCTGGAATGAATCCAATGGATATAAAAAGAGGTATAGACTCAGCCGTGGATCACGTTAAACAAAAACTTATTTCTTCAGCAAAAAAAGTGAAAGATAGCGATGAAATCGCTCAAGTGGGAACAATATCTGCTAACGGAGATAAAGAAATTGGTAATATGATTTCTAAAGCTATGCAAAAGGTTGGTAATGAAGGTGTCATTACGGTTGAAGAGGCAAAAGGTATTGAGACCGAACTTGATGTTGTAGAAGGTATGCAATTTGACAGAGGTTACCTATCTCCTTATTTCATAACAAACGGGGATAAAATGACAACTGAATTAGAAAACCCACTTATATTACTACATGAAAAAAAATTAACTAACCTTCAACCAATGGTTCCACTTTTAGAAGCAGTTGTTCAAGCAGGAAGACCTCTTATGATTATTTCCGAGGATGTTGAAGGTGAAGCTTTAGCGACACTGGTTGTAAATAAATTAAGGGGTGGTCTTAAAATCGTAGCAGTCAAAGCACCTGGTTTTGGTGATAGAAGAAAAGCTATGCTTGAAGATATCGCAATTTTAACTGGCGGACAGGTAATTTCTGAAGACTTAGGTATCAAGCTTGAAAATGTTAAACTTAACGATTTAGGTTCAGCAAAAAGAGTAAAAGTTGATAAAGAGAACAGTACAATTGTTAGTGGATCAGGTAAAAAATCCGACATTGAAGCTAGATGCGCTCAAATCAAACAACAGGTTGAAGAAACTACTTCTGATTACGATAAAGAAAAACTACAAGAAAGATTAGCGAAACTCGCAGGTGGAGTGGCAGTAATAAAAGTTGGTGGCGCAACAGAAGTTGAAGTAAAAGAGAGAAAAGATAGAGTTGAAGATGCACTTAATGCAACACGAGCAGCTGTTGAAGAAGGAATAGTTGTTGGTGGTGGTTGTGCATTACTTTACGCTTCACAGGATCTTGATAAAGTAAAGGTAAAAGGCGATGATCAAAAAGCAGGCGTTGAAATTGTCAAAAGTGCACTACAGGCACCTATCAGACAAATAACTAAAAACGCCGGAGTTGATGGATCTGTTGTTGTTGGCAAATTATTAGAAACTAATAAAAGCTCAAATGGTTACGATGCACAATCAGAACAGTACGTAGATATGTTTAAAGAGGGTATCATTGATCCTGTAAAAGTTGTGAGAACTGCTCTTCAAGATGCAGCCTCTATTTCAGGATTGTTAGTCACAACTGAAGCGATGGTTGCTGATAAACCTGATGAAAAAGACTCAACACCAGGTATGCCGGCTGGAGGTATGGGCGGTATGGGTGGAATGGGTGGAATGGGAATGTAATCCCCATTGTTCTCAAACAAAAATTCAAAAAGGGCAGTTTTTACTGCCCTTTTTTTTTATCTATACGAAAATCATTAGTGATGAAGGAGTGATGAAGGAATGATGAAGGATTATTTATTTTTTTTAGAAAATATTTCGAATATTGAACCAAAACCACCTAAAATAAACATGCCAGACAATATGTATTTCCACATGTTGTTAGGGAAAAAATAATAAACTAGTCCTGCCAAAATAAAGCAAAACAAAGATAAAAAAAATCCCTCTTTTTTTTTCGTGTTATTTTTCATAATAACTAATTTTATAACATCATTTTTAAAACAAAAATATATTATTTTCTTTTTTT
Organism: uncultured Pelagibacteraceae bacterium; assembly: GCA_902602575.1. Taxonomy (GTDB): domain Bacteria; phylum Pseudomonadota; class Alphaproteobacteria; order Pelagibacterales; family Pelagibacteraceae; genus Pelagibacter. The sequence goes on from CACKRX010000005.1 coordinate 27,738, forward strand.
AAAAATTGTATTTTGGAAAAAAGCGTATCCTGCTATACAAGAAATTCCAAGAGTGAATATTCCAAGCAAAAATAAACAAATTGAGGCAATTTTATTAGAAAATGTTCCAAAAATACTAACTAATATATTGTTAATAATGATAATTATTGAACCACTTAAACTATAATTACCTAACTCTTGTAGTAACATTGTTTTATCCCACAATTCAAAACTATATTTTATTGATAAAAAGATTAGAGACGAAAACAAGGAAACAAAAAACAATATTAATATCCCAGTAATTATATTATTAAATCCACTCTTTTCTTCTCTTTTTATTTTTCCTTTAGAAACTTTTCTTCCATTAATTCTATAAAAATTAAAAATTATGACCAAAATTAAAGCAATAATTATAAAATTTTCATGTTTAAAATTAGTATTTTCAAATGGCATTGAAATAAGAACACCTAAAAAAGAAGTACCAAAAAAACTTAAAATTAAGGTAATTAACGAACTAGTAACGCATTTTGAAATTGTGACCTTCATCTTCCTGAGAGTGTAAAAGTCATAAATTGATATTAAAAATACAGAAATTAAGATTGTATATCCAGTAAAGTCCATAGATTAACTTTACCTCAACCGTCTTCTCCTTCAAAGAGGTCTTTTGAATTGCTTTGAAATTGCTTTAAATAGTGATGAAGAGTGATGAAGGAATTTTCAAAATGTTAAGTAAATCAAGTATTATTAGAAACCAGTATGAGAATGTAAAATTCCACTAAAGGTAATTTAAAAAAAAACCCTCGAAAGAGGGTTTTTTTTTGTCAACATTTTTTAAATTTACTTAATTCATGGTGGATGAAAAGTTAATCTTACAAATTTATGTAGCCTGATTCTGATAAACCACATGTTAAATTTTAACAATTAATTAGGTTGTATTAAATCTTTTATTTTCTTTTTTTCTTTTTAGATAAGCCTAATTTATCACTGTGCCTTAGTCTTAATACTACTATAGCGAGAGCGATTAAAACTATTGCAATTGACTCATAAAGAAGTTGAGAAGCATCCATCTGTTTACCTTGCAAAATAATAAATCTGCTTAGTGCAGTAATTGCAATCAATAATGGCAAAGAAATGCTTATTGATTGTTCTTCCCAGAATACTCTTACCATTGCCATAACCTCTAAGTACAGAAACATTAATAATAAATCGGCTAATGTGACAGTTTGATTTAGGAACA
>CACKRX010000006.1 GCA_902602575.1 uncultured Pelagibacteraceae bacterium
AAAACTATTTAAGTCTTGTGGTTTTGAAGAGTGTGATCCTTTTGGTCACTATAAAGATGATCCAAATTCATATTATATGAAAATAAAAGTTTGATTTTTTAATTTTTAAATCTTTTTTTAATGTGTTCTGCGGGATATTCTCCAGTGACTTTTTTAACTGACTCATTTACGGAATAAGAAATAGCAGATTGAACTATATTTCCAGATGTACCTAATGTAACTGTCGGGCCAATTAACGAGGCGGTTGATTGGTAACAACCAGTGAGCACTAAAAACAAACCAATCAGTAATAATGTTTTTTTAAACATTGCTTCTCTTACAGTTTATGAAAATTTTCACAACTAATTAAAATTTAAATTGGTGATCAATTTGAGTATCAAAAAAAGTTTTAATTACAAACAGTGGTTGAAAAAATTAGTTATTTTTTTTCTATTACAAATAATTCGTTTTTAAAGTGCAATCCTTTATATTTATTTACAATGTTTTGAACGACTTTTTGATAATTCTTATGTTTTTCTGCCTTCATTATTTGTTCATCCGATATTTGATTAACGTAGACTGCGGCATTCCATGCAGAAAATATTAATGAAGTTGCTATTCCACCACTAATTTCATTTGGCAGTGCTCTTAAAACATAACTTATTTTTTTCACTTTATGAAATTTTAATGTTTTTAAGAAAGATTTATCTGTATTTGACTTAATATATTTTTCGATAGAGGAATACAAATACGGAAATGGATTCTCTTTGGGCCATATTTTTTTAACTATCTTATTTGCTGGATCTCCACCACATGCATGTACTACAACCAGCTTTCCTTTCTTTGATAAGGATTTGATCATAGGTTCAATTACATATTTTACTTTTTTTTCAGCAGTAACTCTTGATCTATAGGGTTGAGATGCAATTATTAAGTCATAATTTGTTTTTCCGTTATTTTTTTTTGGTATTACATCTTGTAGGACAAATTCCTGATCTTTTCTAAAAATAACAATTACAGATGGTTCTTTGTAAGTTGATGTTCCTGTTTTTGGATTTGTTTCTACCTGCCACTTTTTTGCTAAAAATTCTTGATTAAGCTTTCTTAATTGATTTGAAAAATCTAAAGAGGAATTTCCTTTTAGTTTTACGACTTTCCAATTCATTTTTTTTTGTTTTTTAAAATTTCTTGATTTTAAGGACGTTGACTCCACATAATTCAAATTTGAAATTACAAAAACAGTATTTTTATGCTCAGCAAATCTATCAGGAAGTTTTTCTAGACCTAGTCTTACATCTTCCATGCTTATTTCTTTTGTTGAAACAAGTAATGGTATATTAGGCATTTTTTGATGACACTGCCTCATTACACTCATTAAAAGAGACCCATCTCCCATTCCGGCATCAAATATTTTTAAAGCGGGGTTTTTGGGTTTTAAATTTTGGACAATCGGTTTCAAAGCATCTGCAATTTTGTTTTTTTCGTTGGTAGTGGTTACAAAAAGAAGATATTTTTGTCTGTTATCAAAAAATCTGAAATTTTTTTTCATACTTCAAGATATGTATTAAATAATTAAATGTCCATTGTAATTTATTTCTTTCAAAGCGAACAAATAAAGTATAAATACCCAGAAAAACGACCTAAATGAAAAAATTTAAATCTGACATAGAAATAGCTAGAGGCTGCAAGCTTAAACCAATTTCAAAAATTTTAAAAAAAATTAATGTTCCTGATAACCCAAGTGCTTTTAGTCCAATGGGAAGACATATAGCGAAAATAAATTTTGAGTTTTTAAATAAACTTAAAAAGAAAAAAGATGGTCATTTAATACTGGTTACGGCTATTACGCCAACCCCAGCAGGTGAAGGTAAAACAACCACTTCTGTTGGTCTAAATGATGGTTTAAATAAAATTGGAAAAAAATCTATTGTTTGTTTAAGAGAGCCTAGTCTTGGACCTTCATTTGGTATGAAAGGGGGTGCAGCTGGTGGTGGGTATGCTCAAGTTGTTCCTATGGAGCAGATAAATCTTCATTTCACTGGAGATTTTCATGCGATTACATCAGCACATAATTTGTTGTCTGCAATTATTGACAATCATATTTATTGGGGAAACAAACTTAATATTGATGAAAAAAAAATAGTTTGGAAAAGAGTGATGGACATGAACGATCGTGCTCTTAGATTTATTGATATTAACACAAGTGGTGTCGCAAAAGATTTTAAAAGAGTAGATGGTTTTGATATAACTGTTGCATCGGAAGTCATGGCCATTTTTTGTTTAGCTAAAGATTTAAATGATTTAGAAAAAAAAATTGGAAATATAACTATAGCTTACAATAATGAAGGTCAGTCGATTTTTGCCAAAGATTTAAATGCCCACGGACCAATGACTGTCCTTTTAAAAGAGGCAATAAGACCGAATGTTACTCAAAGTTTGGAACATAACCCAGCTATTATTCATGGAGGTCCATTTGCTAATATTGCTCATGGCTGTAATTCTGTAATTGCTACAACAGCAGCCCTCAAGCTATCTGATTACGTTGTGACAGAGGCAGGATTCGGTGCAGACCTCGGTGCTGAAAAATTTTTAGATATAAAATGTAGAAAGGCTAAATTAAAACCTAGCTGTGTTGTGATTGTTGCAACTATAAGAGCATTAAAGATGCACGGGGGTGTGGAAAAAGAAAATCTTAAAAAAGAAGACACTAACTCTTTAAAAAAAGGTTTAGTAAATTTAGAAAGGCATATTTTAAATATTAAAAAATTTGGACTAGAACCAATCGTAGCAATTAATCATTTTGCTTTAGATACAAAAAAAGAGATAGATGCTGTTATTAATTTTTGTAAAAATATGAATGTCCAGGTTAGCGAATGTAAACACTGGGCAATGGGAGGAAAAGGTACGACAGACCTAGCCAAGAAAGTAGTCAAAACATGTAAAAATTCAAAAAAAAATAATTTTAAATTATTGTATGAAGATAATTTAAATCTTTGGGATAAAATTGAAAAAATTGTTAAAGAAATTTACAGAGGTAATAAAATTACTGCAAACGAAGATGTAAAAGAACAACTAAAAGTTTTTGAGAATAATGGCTACAAAAGTTTACCTGTTTGCATAGCTAAAACCCAATATAGTTTTTCAACAGATCCTAAGTTAAAAGGAGCTCCATTAAATCATGAAATCCCAATAAGAGAGGTAAGATTGTCATCGGGCGCAGAGTTTATTGTAGTCGTTTGCGGATCAATTATGACTATGCCTGGTCTACCCAAAATTCCTGCAGCTAACAATATTAAGCTAAACAAAAAAGGTGAAGTTGAAGGACTATTTTAATTTACCAATTAATACTTAATTTCTTATTGTTACAAATAGTTTCAAGTATATTGAACATAAGAGGAAATTCATCTTTTTTTAGTTCTTTTAAAAGAATGGGGCCAATTTCAAATGCCAATTGTGCACCTTCAACTGTAATATTCTTCATAAATTTTTCTTTAGCATCTTTGTATAAAGTTCCTTGTCCTAAATGTTTTCCCATTTGACTATTTCTCCCACCTATTGCACTTACATAAAGATCTCCTAAACCCGCAAGCCCGTAAACTGTTGTTTCATGACCACCAAAATGTTTAACAAATTTTACCATCTCAGAAATTGAGCGATGAATTAAAGATGCCGAGGTATTCAAAAAGTATTTTGATTTTATACTCTCAGGTGCACTAGGATTACTCAGACCTTCAGAGGCACCAATTAACATAGAATAGATATTCTTAATTGCACCACAAAATTCTACTCCTTTTATATCTTCTGATGTCTCTGTCGAATAATATTCAGTTGTTATGATTTTCTGTATTAATTTTGCTGTATTTTTGTTTTCACTAGCAATTACTGTCCCTGTCCTCATCTTGTTTGCTAACCCAGCTGCAAGACAAGGTCCTTTTATTGCTGATACGACGACATCAGCAAAACCATTTTTTTTAAGTTCATTTTTGATCTTATGAGAAATGGTTATTAATTTTCCTTTCTCGATACTCAAACCCTTAGTTAATAAAACTATATTAAGTTTTTTATTTTCCATTTGAGAAATTTGATCAATAAACCAATCAATCCCAAGAGAGCTCACTGCGCATACAATCAAGTCAGCATCTGAATTATCCTTAATTACTTCAAATTTTTTAATTTTGAGTTTCTTGGGTAAAGTGACTTTCAGTGCTGGATGTGGTGATTTTGAAATCTCGTCAATTAAATTATTTTCAAGGTGTGTCCCAATTAAGGTGACGTCATTCCCATTTTCAATACAAGGAATCGTAAAAGCTGACCCCATTGCACCAGCTCCAAAAATAATAATTTTACTCATATACGATAATCTCTATGCACTAATTATTTGATTTAGTCTAGCCTTAGAGTTACCTTATAATTTCTTATTATTTAAACAAATGCAGAAAAACCTATACTTGAATCAAAAATTTACAAAATTTATTAATAATGAAAATTTTGAATTTGATCATTCAAAAATATTAAAAATCTTAAGTAGTGATTTATTGGAAGATGCCTTTAAAACAATTTCAAATTGGAAAAAATATCAACCAACACCCTTGGAAATTTTAAATAAACTTTCTGATGAATTAAAATTAAAAAATATATTTTATAAAGATGAATCAAAGAGATTTGGTCTTAAATCTTTTAAAGCTCTTGGTGGCGCCTATGCCGTAGAAAAAATAACTAAAGGGAGAAAAGACATTATAGTTTCAACAGCTACTGCAGGAAATCATGGCAAATCAGTTGCTTGGGGAGCAAAAAATTTAGGATTAAATTGTAAAATTTTTATTAGTGAGAACGTAAGCGAAACTAGAGCTGAAGAAATGAGGAGTTTGAATGCTGAAGTAATCAGAGTTAAAGGAAATTATGAAGACTCTCTTAATTTTTGTAAGGAAGAGTCTAAAAAAAATAATTGGGAAATTATTCAAGATGTAGCCTGGCCAGATTATGAACTTGTTCCAAAACTTACAATGGCTGGATATTCGACAATAATAAAAGAAATTTCAGTGCAAACTAATGAATATATCACACATATTTTTTTACAAGCTGGTGTTGGGGGTATGGCGGCAGGTTTAGTTGCTGGTGTAGCTAATTATTTCAAAAAAGTACCAAAAATTATTATTGTTGAGCCTGAAAATGCAAATTGTGTAATGCAGAGTATAGAAAATAATGCACCTACGAGTGTAGATATTATGAAAGAAAGTATAATGGGCGGCATGTCTTGTGGAGACGTATCATTAGTCCCATGGCAAATATTAAAAAATTCTGTAAATAATTGTGTTAGTGTTTCAGATAAATTTGTTTCTCAAACAGTAGCAATGTTAGCAGATAAAGTATTAAGTGATATTTCAATAGAAGGGGGTGAATGCTCAACGCCTGGGATCACAAGTTTAATTTCATGTTGTAATAATGAAAAAACAAAGAGTGCCTTAGAAATAAATGAAAATTCAAATATATTATTAATAGGTTGTGAGGGGTCTGCAGATATAGACCTTTACCAGAAGTTATTAAGTGAAGGAAAAAAATTAATTTGATTATATGAAAAAATTAAGCGACGCAGAGATTTATAGATTATTTAAACCTGAACTTTCCCCAAAAAGAATGTTTGAGTTAGGAGTTTTTGGTGGATCTTACTTTGGAAATAATATTAAAGAGTATCCAAAAAGTTGGTTTGTAAAAGCTAAACTAAGTAAGACTTTTGATGTTAATATAAATAGATTTAAAGTGAAAGCTGGACTTTCTAGAGAACATTGGATTGAGAAAGGATGGATATTCAAAGAAGATCCATTGGGCTGGTTCCAGTGGTATTGTAGATTCTCAATGGGTAGAAGAATACCAAAGGTAGACATAACTCAAATTAAAAGATGGAAAAATTTTCGAAGGCATGTAACCGCTATTGAAAAAAATTGTGAAAAAGGAAATTTGACTTGCAGAAGAAGACAAAGGCAGGCTATTTTACAATGGGCATACGATCCTCACATTTAATCGCCAATAAAGTGATGAATAATTTTTCTCATTTGACTTTCAATTCTGTGTTCAAACAAATAAATTCCTTGCCAGGTGCCTAATAATAATTCTTTTTTTTTTACACTTAAAGAAATTTGATTATTTGTTAGAGCAGATTTAATGTGCGCTGGCATATCATCTTTTCCTTCTGATTTGTGAATATAGGATTTTTCATCCATAGGAACTAGTTTATCAAAATAATTAATTAAATCTGTTTGTACATCTGGATCAGCATTTTCTTGAACAATTAAAGAAGCGCTAGTGTGTTGAATGCTTAAATTTAAAATACCATCATTAAAAGAATTTTCTTTTATCCAACTTATTGTTTGATCTGTAAAATTGTATAATTTCTGTCCGTTTGTTTTTAATCTTAATTCAAAGAACTTTTGCTTCATTTTTTAGTTTTAAAATCGATACCATACTCTGATCTTGGTCCTTTCCTTAATCCATATGGTCCTGCTATGAATATAGTAAGGGGTTTCGTTCCTGGTTTAATATCAATTCTATGATGTGTGTTTGCTGATCTAAAACCAATATAACCTGCTGGTCTCCAGAATCTTCCACTTTTTAAAGTCTCAAAATATCCGTCTCTCAGTATTATTGTCATGAATGGGAATGGATGGTTATGAACACCTTCCCCATGATCATCATCTAACATTTCATGTATTAAAATATTAAAAGGAAACCACTTAGGTCTACGTCTAAAAATTAGATAGTATCTATTCATCCAGGGTTTTGCTTTTTCATATTGAGGATGTGAAGGCCCCCTATCTAAGACAATTTTTTTTCTACCTAATTTTTCAAGAATCTTAAGAAGCATTAATTTAGTCTAATTATCGAATTGTCTTTTGCAATATATAAACTTTTATTAAAATAAACAGGTCTTTGAAGTTTATTGCTGTCTAACTTTAATGTTTTTTCAATTTTACCTTCCCTAAAACTTACAACTAGAATCCTTCCATTGTTCGTTGAGACATAAATATAAAATTTGCCCACTAAAAAACCTATAGGCTGATAATTCTTTTTTCTTTTTTCCTTAATATTTTTAAATAAGTCGTTAATTCTTATAATTTGACCAGTCTCTTTATTCATCACTACAAGCAAACCATTATCTGAAATTGTAATCAAATAATCACCAATTATCGCTGGTCTCAACTCAGAACTTAAGTCCTGCTTCCAATTAATTGCACCTGATAACATATCTAGTGAAAAGAATTGGGTGTTGTTATTAGAAACAAAAATTGAGTCTTCATCAGATACAATGTCTGATAACTTTAAAAAATAAGTGTTTCCAAAAGAAACATTCGACTGAGTAGGTGTTTGCCAAAGTATTTTTCCATTCGAAATATTTACAGCAGTGACGTCTCCTATAGAATTGCTAAAAAAAATTTTATCATTATTTAAAATAAGTGATTGTTTCTTTTGGGATCTCATAAGAGATTGTTGTGTCTTTACTGACCAAATGAGCTCTCCAGTTTCCAATGAAAAACATCTCAACTGGTTTTCCATATCAATTACCAATGCTTTATTTTCAAATATCTTTATTTGAGAGTTAAATGATGAAGAATGTTTTTTTTTCCACTTAAGTTTTCCTGTATTTTTATTAATTACGTAATAATTTGCTATACTATCTGCAACAAATAAGTCTTCACCACTTTTACCAAAAAATAAAATTGGTTGTAGTCTCTTATCTTGTTTTGAGTAGTAATTTTGTTTCCAAACTATATTTGAATTATTGTCGAATTTAATTATTGACCCATTACTGTCAAAGTAAAATAAGTGATTTTTATCTATCAATATTTCAGGCTCAAAATTTGAAAATGATTTTATAGTTTTAAAATTATATTTAGACATCCTTTCAAGATTTGCATCAAAATTAATGAAGCCATCATTATTTAACTGCAGATTGGTGTCTGCCTCTAAATTTTTTGGAAGTGAAATCTTAAAATTCTGATTAAATTCACCTAAGGATTGTTTTTCTTTTTTTAATAAAACTGTAGTTGAGCTTTTATCAACCAAAATTTTTTTTTCTTTTGTCCAAAATTTCGAGTTAGGATTTAATGAACAATTAAGAAGAAATAAAAATATAATTAAATAAAAATATCTTTTAATCACCAAACTTCCTCTTTAAACGTCTTTCAGCTTCAATCCTGATTTCATTGTTAACTAATTCAGAATTTACTATCTCTTCCAGAAAATTTTTTGACTTTATCAAATTATTACTATTTTCAAAATAGTCTGCCATTAGAAGTAATGCGTGAGATTTCCATACACTTTCTGATTTAAGTATTGGATTTAATATATCTAGTAGTTCATTTTCTGAGATATTGTCTGCATTGTACATAGCTTTTTTATAAATGATTAAATTTTTAATTTCCTTTTCATCTTGAGATTTTATTACCAGATCAAAAAAATTATTAATTTCTTTTTGGTCATTCACCAAGTCATTTTCGATGATAAAATATAGTGACAAAGCAGAATAAATTGGATCTTTTTCTTTTATAATCTTTACTAATTGTTCAATATCATTGGAGTTTTGAATTGTTATTTCTTTCAAAGTAATTTGATTGTAAGTCTCAGAGATCTCTAATTTTTCCCTTTTTTCATATTCTTGATAACCAAAGTATGAAAATAGTAACAACAATATTGATACTAATGAACCTATTAACTTTTTAAAGTTATTAGAAAAAAAATTTTTTATTTTTTCAATTCTTGTGTTTTGATTAATGATTTCTATATCTTCGGACATCGTTAAATTGTATTTCTCAAAACGTATTGAAGAATCCCACCGTGTTTATAATATTCTAACTCATTATTAGTATCTATTCTGCACAACATTTTAATTTTCTTTATTTCCCCATTTTGATATTTAAATTCGACAGATAATTTATCCCCAGGATTAAGTCCTTTTTCTATTCCATTGACTGTAATTATTTCCGAACCTGTAAGTTTTAATTTTTTTCTGTCCATGCCATCTATGAACTGTAATGGTAATATTCCCATTCCAATCAAATTCGATCTATGTATTCTCTCAAAACTTTCAGCAAATACAGATTTTACCCCTAAAAGTTTTGTACCCTTAGCTGCCCAGTCTCTTGAAGAGCCTGTTCCATATTCTTTACCACCAATGACTATTAAATCAGTTTTTCTTTTTTTGTACTCCTCTACTGCTTCAAAAACTGGCATTATTTTTTGCTCAGGATACAATTTAGTAAAACCCCCTTCAGTTCCTGGCGCCATCTCATTTCTAATTCTAATATTTGCAAAAGTCCCTCTCATCATTACCTCATGATTGCCTCTTCTCGACCCGTAAGAATTAAAATCTTTTTGTAAAACTTGATTTTTCATAAAATAATCGCCTGTAGGACTCTCTTTTTGAATTGAGCCAGCTGGTGAAATATGATCTGTCGTAACCATGTCCCCTAGAATTAATAAAGGTCTTGCATTAATAATATCTTTATATCCATCTGGGCTATCTTTAAGATTGTCAAAGAATGGAGGTTTTTTAACATATGTTGAGTTATCATCCCATTCATAAATGCTGCTTTCTTTTGTTTTAATATTTTGCCATTGCGATGGTCCTTTGGATACATCCGAATATCTATTAATAAACATTTCTGCGTTCAGAGAATTGCTTAGCGTATCTTCAATTTCTTTATTAGATGGCCATATATCTTTTAAGAAAATATCTTTACCATCTTTAGATTTGCCCAATGAATCTTTATAAAAATCAAATTTCATATGTCCAGCTAGTGCATAGGCTACTACTAGTGGTGGTGATGCTAAATAATTGGCTTTAATCAATGGAGAGATTCTTCCTTCAAAATTTCTATTACCAGACAATACTGAAACAGCATAAATATTATTTTTTTGAACGGCTGAAGATATATTTTCTGGTAACGGACCAGAGTTACCAATACAAGTTGTACAACCGTAACCAACAAGATTAAACCCTAGTTTATCTAAATAAACATTTAAACCAGCCTTTGCTAGGTAATCTGTTACCACTTGAGATCCTGGTGCAAGAGAAGTTTTTACCCAAGGTTTTGTTTTAAGACCAAGATCGCAAGCTTTCTTCGCTAACAAACCTGCACCTATTAAAACATTTGGGTTTGAAGTATTCGTACACGAAGTGATTGCAGCTATTAAGATGGAACCATCTTTAATTTCATAATCTGTTCCATCAACTTTTGATGTGGAAAAAGCTTCCCTTTTTGTAATATCTTTAAAATTAAAATCAAAATTTTTAGAAGCTTCTGTTAATAAAACTTTATCTTGAGGTCTTTTAGGCCCAGAGATAGTTGGCACGACTGTAGACATATCTAATTTAAGAGTGTCAGTAAAAACTATATTATCACTTACCCATAGCCCTTGTTCTTGTGCATATCTTCTGACTATTTCTACTTGATTTTTATCTCTACCGGAAAATTCTAAATATTTTAAGGTTTCATCATCAATTGGGAAAAAACCACAAGTTGCTCCGTACTCTGGCGCCATATTAGCTATAGTTGCTCTATCAGCTAGAGTTAAATTTTTGAGTCCCTCTCCATAAAATTCAACAAACTTTCCAACAACACCTTTATCCCTTAACATTTTAACAACTGTCAAAACTAAGTCAGTAGCTGTTGTACCTTCTGGAAGTTTATTTGTCATCTCAAAACCTATTACCTCAGGGATTAACATAGAGATTGGCTGCCCAAGCATACCTGCTTCGGCTTCTATACCTCCTACTCCCCATCCAAGAACAGACAAACCATTTACCATAGTGGTATGGCTATCAGTTCCTACTAAAGTATCTGGAAAAATGTAATCTTTATCCTCAAATTTTTCTTTCCATACTACTTTAGAAAGATACTCAAGATTAACTTGATGGCATATCCCAGTTCCTGGTGGAACTATTCTAAAATTATCAAAAGCTTGTTGTCCCCATTTTAAGAAAGAATATCTCTCTGCATTTCTCTGGAATTCAATTTCAACATTCTTTTTTAATGAGTCTGGCGTTGAAAACTTATCGACTTGAACTGAATGGTCGATTACTAAATCAACAGAAGACAATGGATTGATTATTTGTGGATCTTTATTTTTTTCTTTCACAGCTTCACGCATGGCAGCTAAATCTGCAACTGCAGGTATTCCTGTGTAATCTTGCAAAAGAACTCTTGCAGGTCTATATGCAATTTCTGTCTCAGACTTTCTATTTTTTAACCATTTTTGCAAGGCAAGAATTTGATCTTTGGTGACTGTCTTATCGTCTTCATACCGTAGTAAATTTTCTAATAAAACTTTTAATGATTTTGGTAATTTTTCTATACCTTTTAAACCGTTCTTTTCCGCAATTTTTAGAGAAAAAAAATTATACTCTTTTTCATTAATGTTAATCGAGGTAAGTGATTTATAAGAGTTTTTATTTCCTGGTTTCATATCAAATTATTTTTGAGTAAAAAGTAAGCTGACATAACATAATAAAATAATTAAATAAATTTATCATTTGTCGCAAATTTACTAACAAATTAAGCTACCGGTAATCCGTCTTCAGTTTTCTGAGAAGGATGAAGTAATACTACTTTTCCTTCTTGGTCTATTGCACCAAGTATTAAAACCTGGGAAACAACTCCAGCAATATTTTTTTCTGCAAAATTACAGACACCAATAACCTGTTTATTCTTCAAATTTTCCTCATTATAATAATGTGTAATTTGGGCAGAAGATTGTTTAATGCCTATTTCTTTTCCAAAATCAACCCTTACAACTAGTGAAGGTTTTCGAGCCTTTTCATTTTTTTTGACTGAAATTACAGTGCCGATTCTTAAATCTATCTTGTCAAATTGATCATAGGATATTTGTTCTTTCATGGAATTAATATATAATTCTTTTTACGAATGAGTACAGAAAATAATTCAGATAAATTATATAACGATTCAATTAAAATACTCTTTGATTTGATAGGGTTTAAAACTATTTCAGGTGAAGATAATAACTTGATTATTAATTACTGTGAAAAAATTTTAGGTGATGTTGGAGCATCATCATTTAAAGTATTTGATAATGATAAAAAAAGAGTGAACCTATTTTCAACTTTAAAATCAAAAAAAAATAATGGAAAAAAATCTATAATTTTTTCAGGTCATACTGATGTAGTGCCTGTAACAAAAAGTTGGTCAACAGATCCTTTTAAAGCAACAATCAAAGATGGGAAACTGTTTGGAAGAGGATCGTGTGATATGAAAGGTTTTTTGGCTTGTGTGTTAGCCTATGCGCCAGTATTTTCCTCTGAAAAATTAGATCGAGATATCCATTTTTCTTTTACTTTTGATGAGGAAACAGCGTGCCAAGGAGCGCCCCTTTTAATAGATGAATTAAAAAAAAGAAATATAAAAGACTCTTTGTGTATTGTTGGAGAGCCAACTAATATGAAAATAATTGATGCTCATAAAGGTTGTTACGAATACACAACACATTTTCATGGTCTTGCAGGTCATGGTTCACAGCCTGAAAAAGGAGTCAATGCAGTAGAATATGCCTCGAAGTTTATTCAAAGACTTATGCAATTAAGAGAGGTTTTAAAAAAAAGAAAACCTAAAAATTCTGTATTCAATCCACCATATACTACTTTACAAATTGGTGGTATTTCGGGTGGAATTGCAAGAAATGTAATAGCTGATAAATGTAAAGTTGATTGGGAATTAAGACCAGTTGTAAAAGAGGATGGTATATTTGTTAACAATGAAATAGACGAATTTGTGAAAAAAGAATTACTTCCAGAAATGCAAAAGGTCTATCCAAAATCCGAGATACGAAAAGAAATAGTAGGAGAAATCATAGGTTTTGATAGAGAAAAAAGTTCTGAAGCTTGTGAATTTGTATCAAGTATCACTGGAGATAATTCACGTGAAGTTGTGTCTTTTGGTACTGAGGCAGGTCTTTTTCAAGAAATTGGGATTAGCACAGTTGTTTGTGGTCCTGGATCAATTGAACAAGCGCACAAAGTTGATGAATTTATTAAGTTAGATGAATTAAAAAAATGTCTTAAATTTTTAGATGGTGTTAAAGAAAAATCAAAATTTAATTAGCCCAACCACCTACTGATTTAACTTCTAAAAATTCCAATAAGCCTTCTTTTCCTGCTTCACGACCTATACCAGAGTGCTTGAAACCTCCAAATGGTGCATCGACTGCTATACCAGCTCCATTAACATCTACCATTCCAGATCTAAGTTTTCTTGCAACTCTATTGGCTTTTTCTTTGTCGTTAGTTTGAATGTAATTAGTCAGACCGTAATCAGTATCGTTTGCAATATTTATTGCTTCTTCCTCGTTTTCGAAAGGTATAATTGAAAGAACTGGTCCAAAAATTTCAGTTCTTGCAATTTCCATTTGATTGTTAACTTCGGCAAAGGCTGTAGGTTTAACAAAGTAACCTTTGTTTATTCCATCAGGTTTTCCAACTCCTCCTGCTACAAGTTTGGCACCTTCGTCGATACCTTTTTGAATAAGTGATTGTATTTTTTTGTATTGTACTTCAGATACTACAGGACCAATATGCTCACCTTCTTTTTTTGGATCGCCAACTTTCATATTGTTTGCAAATTTTTTTACTCTTTCAACCGCTTCATCATACATACTTTTTTCGACAAGCATTCTTGTTGGTGCATTACATGATTGTCCCGAATTTCTAAAGCATCTCAAAGCACCTCTTTCAATAGCTTCCGGATCTGCATCTTTAAAAATTATATTTGCTCCTTTTCCACCAAGTTCAAGGCTAACTCTTTTGAAATCTTTAGCAGCATTTTGCGATATTAAAGCTCCAGCTCTTGTTGATCCTGTGAACGAGATCATGTTTATATCTGGATGGCTTGTTAAAGCATCTCCCGTTGTTGCGCCATCTCCATTAACTAAATTGAAAACGCCCGAAGGAAAACCTGCTTCATCAATTAGTTCTGTCAATATCATTGCTGATAATGGTGCTACTTCAGATGGCTTAAGAATCATAGTGCAGCCTGACGCTAAAGCTGGCATTACTTTTAAACAGGTTTGGTTCATTGGCCAGTTCCAAGGTGTTATTAAAGCACATACACCTTTAGGTTCGTAAATAAGTCTTTGGTTCTTTGCGTGTTCACCTAATGGTTTCTCAAAATCAAATTCTTTAAGATATCTTATAAATGTTTTAATATGCGCAGCACCTGTTCCAGCCTGCAGTTTTGTTGAAAAATCTTTTGGAGCTCCCATTTCTGTAGTTATGGTTTCAGCAATGTCCGACCATCTTTTTTTATATAAATCATATAATTTTTCTAATGGTTCTAATCTTTCTTTTTTTGAGGAGAATGCCCATGTTTTAAATGCTTCTTTTGCAGACAATACTGCATCATTAACATCTTCTTTTGAACCTAAAGATATTTCTGCACAAACCTCTTCGGTCGCTGGATTAATTACTTTAATACTTTTATTACTTTTTGGTGAAACCCATTTACCATTAATATAAAATTTTTTTTTGTCAGGCATGGCGGGAAATTAACTTATCCTTTTACTTTTGCAAACAAATTAGTGATTTCATAGATTATTGTTGCTGCGGCTAATGATGTTACCTCAGCGTGATCATAAGCAGGGGAAACTTCTACAACATCCGCCGAAATCAGTTTCATTCCTGATAATCCTCTTATGACGTTTACCATTTCTCTTGTAGACATACCTGCTATCTCAGGTGTTCCCGTACCTGGTGCATATGCTGGATCAAGAACATCTATATCTATTGATAAATATAATGGGTTGTCACCTACTCTTTTTCTTATTCTCTGAACAATTTTATCAACTCCCTCACTTTGGAATTCATCGCAATGAATTGTTTTAAATCCAAAACTTTCATCGTTTTTAAGATCATCTCTGCTGTAGAGTGGTCCTCTTATGCCAACATGCATTGATGCATCATCTAAAAATAAATTTTCTTCTCTAGCTCTTCGAAAAGGTGTTCCATGAGTATAAGGGGCACCCATGTAAGTATCCCATGTATCTAGATGTGCATCAAAATGAACAAGTGCTACGGGTCCTCCATTTATTTTATTGATTGCTCTTAAAAGTGGAAATGCTATCGTGTGATCTCCTCCCATACTTATAATTCTTCCAGTTTTTTTAAGTAAATCGTAAGCTCCTTTTTCTATTTGTTTTATTGCTTCATCGATATTGAATGGATTACAAGTTATATCCCCAGCGTCAGCAACTTGCTGAACTTTAAATGGTTCAACATCGTAATTTGGATGGTAGTTAGTTCTTAAATGTCTTGAAGCCTGTCTTATGCTTTGGGGACCAAATCTTGCGCCTGGTCTATAGCTTGTGCCTGCATCAAAAGGAATGCCAACGATTGCTACATCGCAACTTTCTACATCCCTTAACTCTGGCAACCTTGCAAAAGTACTAGGACCAGCAAATCTAGGAACTACTGTTCCACTTACAGGTTGGATAGGATCTTTATTCTTTTTTTTCACGAAAATACAACAATCGATATTAGTACCATCCAAAAAAATCCATAATAATATACAATGTATTTACTAGTAAAAAGATTTGGGACTGATTTTGGATCTGACTCTCTCTTTTTCTTTTTTTTCATTTCTTTAATGTACCATATGATATTAAATTCTAATATGTTTATATTCAAAAAATGAAATTAAATATTTTAATATTATTATTATTTTTCACAATTTTTCAATCTAAGGCTGACCAAATTTATGAATTAATAAAAATACCCAATCTTAAGATTTATCAAATAGATAAAGAAAATAATTTGAGATATTTAACCCCTAAAAAAGACTTCGTTACTAATTCAGGAATAAACAATGTAAGCTGTAAAAAATCAAAAAATGACAGGGTTGAGGAAAAATATATAAAAACTAAAAATGAATTAGATGATTATAAAAAGACATTTTTTAAAAAAATAAAACTAAAATATATCGTTTTATGTGAAAAGTTAAAGGTTGGTGAAGTTAATGCTTTTGGTTTTGCTAGCCCGGAAATGAAAACAATTTTATTAAATATAAATGTTAATAATAAAAACTTTGAAAGAGTAATTCATCATGAGGTGTTTCATATTATAGAGAATAATTATAAAAAATTTTTTCCGGATGCAGTTTGGGCTAAATTTAATAAACCAAATTTTTATTATTCTGGTAGTTCAGCAAATCCAGAGGCGTATAGTCTGGCAAAACTTAGTAATACTAATGGTTTCTTTTCAGAATATGCAAAATATTCAATATCAGAAGACATGGCTGAAACCTTTTCCTTTATCAACTCTAGGGAAAAATATGTTTCCGAAGTGATAAACTTAGACAAAATTCTAAATAAAAAAGTAATTTTTATTAAAGAGGGAATGTCAAATGTTAAAAAACCTTTATAAATTTTTTAAATGCTTACAAAAATAAAACAAAGTAAATCTGAAAAAATTTTACTTATCTTTTTAATTATATTGGCAATTTTTACCTTCTCATCTTTTGTATTAATTAAAAATAAATGTCTTTTTGTAGAAAAAGTTAAGATCGATAAACTTACTTTTGAGAATAGAGAAAATATTGTTGTCATGAATATAAATTGTGGGAATGTTATAATCGAACTTTTACCTGAGGTCTCACCCAATGCTGTTGCGAGATTTAAAAATATGATAGTAAACAAAGAATATGATGATGTTGCTTTTCATCGTGTTGTAGAAAATTTTTTAGTTCAAACAGGAGATTTAGAATTTGGCAAAAAAGGAAATATTAATTACACTTATATTGGTAGCGGTAAATCAAAATACAGTCTGATTAAACCAGAAATAGATAAAGCATTCGATTTTAAAAAAGGTTCTGTTGGATTTGCAAAAAGTAAAAATGGAGATATGGAAGATAGTGAATTTTTTATACTTCTTTCAGACGCGCCACTATTTGAGGGTGAATACACTCCGCTTGGTAATGTAACTCATGGATTTGCAGCATTAACAAAAATTAAATCTGGAAATAAGTCTGAATATGTGTTGCGGCCCGACTTTATCAATTCTTTAAGGATGCTGCCTGAGATTTCTAATTGACTAAAGGTTTACCAGTAGACAATGTATGCTTTATTCTGTCTTGAGTGTTTTTATTTTCAATTAATCTCATAAAAGAATCTAGTTCTAGTTTGTAAATATCATCTTCGGTCAATGTTTTTTCAGAATTTGTATCACCACCACTTAAAACATTTGCAAGTTCTTTTCCTACTGTCATACCATGATCAAAGATAACTTTATCATTATAAAGTTTTTCCAAAGTTTTAAACATTTTTTCTCTTACTGATTTTCCCGATAATTTAAAAGTACACTCAGTATTCGGTTTAAAATTTTTATTTTCCTCTATAACTTTTTTTGCTTCTGAAAATAAGCTATTCCTATTCATTATTTTTTTATCAGTTGGTAACAAATATTTTAGGGGCTCCGCTTCAACTGGAGAAGATGCTGTTTTCCCATAACCTATTATTTCAAATACTTTAAGTGGTGCAAAATCTAAGTCTTTCTTGGACTCTTCGCTTTGAGCCCATCTCCACAGCATCTCTTTACATCCACCACCAGCGGGTACAAGTCCAACCATTGTCTCCACTAGACCTACTACTATATTTGTGTGAGATGTTACAAAATTACTTTGAACCATTACTTCAAATCCACCACCTAATGTAAGTCCAGAAGGTGCTGAAACAACAGGAAATTTTGAATACTTAAGTTGTTTACAAGTATCTTGAAAATATTTAATAAATTTTTCTATAGATTTAAAATCCCCTTTTTTAGCGAAGTTCATTGTGTATGACAAATTAACACCAGCAGAAAATTGCATACTTTCATTTATAATAATCAGAGGTTTATCTGTTGCTTTTTTTAAACTATCCATAGAGTCGTAATCTAGTGCACATGCTTTAGTGGTAAACTCTACAATGTTAAAATCCTTAAACCTATAAATCTCCGCTGACTTGTTTTTATCCAAACTTAAAGCTTTGGGTTTGACCTTGCCAAGTGTTTCTATCTCGGTGTAAATTTGTCTTTCACCGTAAAAGTTTTCGTCTTTTTTTACTGAAAGTTCCTCTAAAAATTTGTTTCCCTTAAATTCATCAACACGATTGAAAAAATTTTTTACACCGATTGATTTAAGCATTTCAAAGGGTCCCATAGCCCAGTTAAATCCTAATCTCATAGCTTCATCAATGTCATTAAATTTATCTGTTATACCTGGGACTAAAGATGATGCATATTTAATGATTTGGGAAATTACTGACCAAGCATATTCTCCATACTTGTCTTTCCTGTTGATGATAGTGTTAAGGTCCATAGTATCAATTTTGAGATCAATTTTTTTAGATTCAGAATATTCTCCTGTTTGAAGGTCAATTGCCTCCAAAATTTTTTGGTTTTCCAACTTTTTCATTCTATAGAAACCACCCTTGCCTTTTCTTCCAGTATAGCCAGATTCAATCAATTTTTTTACAAGTGGTATCTCTTTAGCAACCTCCTGAAATTTATCTTTTTCTGGAAGTTCTTTTACAAAACTTTTTAAAACATCTGCCATCAAATCAATACCAATTAGATCATACAAACCAAACACTCCAGTTTTAGGTATCCCCATAGGTCTTCCAAAGACTGCATCCGCCTCCTCAATAGTCAATTTCATTTTAAATGCTTCGGTCATAGCAACTTGCATTGCATAAACTCCAACTCTATTACCGAGGAATCCTGGTGTATCGTTACAAACAATAGCTCCTTTACCAAGTTCATTTTCGCAAAAGACTTTCAAAGAATTTATTTTTTTCAAATCATTATTTTCGTTTTTTACTATTTCTAGTAAACCCATGTATCTAACTGGATTAAAGAAGTGTGTTATGCAAAAATCTTTTTTTTGCTCATTGGTCATATTTTCAGATAGAATTTTAATTGGAATTGAGGAAGTGTTAGACGAAACAATCGCTCCATCTTTTCTATTATCAAAGATTTTTTTATAAATTTGATGTTTAATGTCTATTCTTTCAACTACAGCTTCAACTATCCAATCAGCCTCTTTTACAACATTAAAATCATCGTTGATATTGCCTACTTTGATATTATCAATTTTTGACTTATCAATTAATAATGGTGGTCTTGATTTATGTATTCGCTCCCTCGCGTTGTTGCTTATATCGGTTGTAAGATCTAATAAAGTAACTGGCACATCAGCATTACATAAATGGGCTGCAATTCCACTGCCCATAGTTCCAGATCCTATTACTACAACCTTTTTGATTTCCATTTTTTATCTATTTATTCCTCTGAGTCTTTCAGATCTTCTTCTTAATAACTCAGCTGTAACAAGAATTAAAGTAGATAAAATTATTAAACATGTCGCAACGGCCAATATTGTTGGACTTAATTGCTCTCTTAGCCCCGTCCACATTTGAATAGGAATTGTTGTATTTTCTAAACCAGCTAAAAATAAAACCACAACAACTTCATCAAAAGATGTCACGAAAGCAAACAAGCCTCCAGATATTACCCCTGGCAGAATTAGTGGTAATGTTATTTTCATAAATGTATTTACTGGATCACTACCCAAACTTGATGCGGCTCGTGTTACACTATGGTCAAAACCTGATAAGGTTGCTGTTACAGTAATCACAACGAAAGGTGTACCTAAAATAATATGTGCTAAAACAATTCCTGTATGTGTAGCTGCAAGTCCTGCTTTTGCCATAAAGAAAAATATTGCAACACCTGAAATAATTAATGGTACGATCATTGGTGATATTAAAGTAGCCATTACCAATCCCTTGTATGGCATATGTCTGCTGCTTAAACCTAGGGCAGCAACAGTCCCGAGAAGAACTGATCCAAGTGTTGCAAATATTGCAATTATAAAACTATTTTTTGCTGCAAGACCCCATGGATTTTTTGTTCCATAGATCATATCCTTATACCATCTTAATGAAAAAGCATCTGGATCTAATCGTTTCATACCATCCGAGAAACTTAAAAACTCTTCTGCATTAAATGATAAAGGAAAAATTACAAATAAAGGCGCAATTAGAAAAAAGAATACACACGTACAAATAAACAAATAGACGTAATGCCAAATCCTATAATGTGGTTCTGTATATTTGGGTAAAGCCATGTTTATTTATCCTAATTTAATATTATCTATACCTACTAATTTGTTATAAACCCAATAAATCGCTAAAACTCCCGCTAAAAGCATTAAACCCATTGCAGATGCAAAGCTCCAATCCAAAGTACTTTTCATGTGAAAAGCTATCTGGTTACTGATTAATGTCCCTGAAGCACCGCCAACTAAAGCAGGTGTAATGTAGTATCCAATTGCTAATATAAAGACAAGTAAACAACCTGCTCCAATACCAGGTATTGTTAAAGGAAAATATACTTTCCAAAAAGCTACAAATGGTGTTCCTCCAAGAGATTTACCTGCTCTCATTAAACTTGGAGATATTGTTTTCATCACACTATATAAAGGTAAAACCATAAAAGGTAATAAAATTTGAGTCATTGCAACATAAGTTCCAGTTTTATTAAACATCATTTCAGGTCTGGCATCATCTGGGACTAATCCTATAAAAACAAAAAAATCGTTTACAACTCCTTGCTGTTGTAGAAGTATCATCCAGCTTGCAGTTCTAACTAATAAAGAAGTCCAAAACGGAAGTAACACACATATCATTAAAAGGTTACTGTACTTCATTGGTAAGGTGGCTAATAAGTGGGCAATTGGGTAAGCCATTAGAAAACAAAGTAGTGTAACAAAAAAAGCAATTTCTAAAGTTCTTAACCAAAGTATTCTGTGAATTTGTCTATCCTCAGGAACGTCTACAATTTTACCATCCTCATTTTTATACATGTCAATACCTTTTAAATATTTTTGACTTGTGTATGCTGGTGCCCTTCTTTTAATTGCTCTCCAATATTCAACGTTCTCCCATCTAGGGTGAACAGCCATTATTTGTTCTTTGTAATTACCATCCTCAAATTTTTTCATTTTTCTTTGAAGTTTTTTAAGAATAGTTTTAAATCCATTTTTTGTATAATTAAGTTGAGTAGATAACTTTCCAAAAGTTTTTTTTTCAACTAATAATTTATAATCAAAATAAAAAGCTTCGAATACTTCTTCAGGGGGAAGCTCCTTTCCATCCCAACTTTCCATTGCTTTGAAAGTTTTTGGCAACATATTAGTTACCATTTTATCGTCTACACTTCTCATAAGCATATCGCCTATTGGGAATACGTAAGTAATTAATAAGAATAAAAGTAGGGGCGCAACAAGCAGGAAGGCTTTAATTTTATTTTTTCTTTCTGCTTTTTTTAGGCTTACCTCAAGAGGTATTCCGTCTGTAGTTAAAATTTTTTGTGTTTCGCTGCTCATAAATAAAAAAGGGCGGTTATAAATAACCGCCCTTAAATTATAATGTATAATTAAGTTCTTTCAAACTTTAATTATAGACCAGCTTTCATAGCTTCCCATTTTTCACCAAGTTCTGTACCGTTATCAGCCCAGAATAATGGATCTACTAGGAAGTAGTTTTTAGTGTTTTGTGGTGCTGTTGGCATTTGTGGTACCATGTTTGTCTTACCATCTTTATACCAAGGCTCTCCTGCTTCCATAACTTTTAGAGAAGATTTTCTCCATGGAGCATAAGCAATGTATTTAGCACTTCCTGCTAACATTTCAGTACTTGTCATCATTGCTAGAGCTTTTTTAGCATCAGCTTCGTTTGGTCCACCTTTAACTAGAACAAAGTATTCGTAGTCAAGACCTTGACCATCCCAAACTTGAGCGATTGGAGCGCCTTCACCAACTTCTGCGTTGAAGAATCTTCCGTTCCAACCAGTTGCCATAACAACTTCACCAGATACTAATAGTTCTGGTGGTTGAGCACCTGCTGACCAAAATACACATCCACCGTTAGGGTCTGTGCATAATGCTTTGATTTTGTTCATTGCTCTGTTAACACCTTTTTCTGTGTTAAGAGCTTTGTAGATTTTCTTTCCACCTTTTCCTGGCTTGATACCATCTGCAGCTAAAGCAATCTCTAAATTTGTTAAAGCGCTTTTGTAGATAGCTCTTTTTCCTGGAAACTTTTTAGTGTCAAAGAAATCTTTTATAGTCTTTGGAGTACCTTTAACATTCTTAGTGTTATAAGCGTAGTTCCAAGAGTATAGAATGTTTCCTACAGCACATTTACTTGGCATAGGAGCAAAGAAGTCTTTACTCGCTTTTGTTCCATCCGGTGCTGGTGGAAAGTCTTTGTCGAAATCAAATTCAACAAATAAACCTTCGTCACATCCCGTGATAGTATCCATAGCAAATACGTCGATTATATCCCACGTAATTTTGCCAGCCTCTTTTTGTGCTTTGATTTCTGATAATCCGCCAGAATAATCAACCCAATTGATTGATATTCCAAGCTTCTTAGCAGTTGGATCACCATATCCTAACTTTTGTGACTCTGTATAAGCTCCACCCCATGAAACAGCAGTTACTGCAAATGCTGATGAAGTTATCGAAAGTGCAAAAGATAGAACAAGTAATAGTTTACTTATTTTTTTCATTATTCCTCCGTTTAAACGTTTTATAAACTCTAATTACAGCAAGATATAAGCTAGGAGTCAACCTGGCATTTGATTAAATTAGGCTTATTTTGACTAAATTTTTGAGAATTAAACCTGAGGTTTATTTTGGATCTAATGCTCTAGCATCATGGCTGTTCCAACTTACATTAATTTGGTTTCCCATCTTAATATCCATGTTAGCTGAACTATTTGGTACTTTTAAAATAAATTCTTTGTTTCCTAAAAGATCCAATCTTACTCTTGTGTGATCTCCGTGATAAATAACCTCTTCAATCTTTCCTTTAAAATTATTATCCATTTTGTCTTTTGTATTTATTAAAGCTCTTTCAGGCCTTAATGACACCGTGGTTTTTTCACCATTAGATGTTACAGATATTGGATTAGCAATTATTTCTGAACCATCGTTCAGTTTTACTTTACATTGATCTTTTGACATATTTGTAACTTGACCCATGAAAGTATTATTCTCACCTATAAATTCAGCTACAAAAGAATTTACAGGTTCTTCGTATAATTTATCTGGTGAAGATAATTGTTGAACTTTTCCATCATTAAATACTGCTATTCTATTTGACATGGTCAGAGCTTCACTCTGATCGTGTGTTACATAGACTACCGTAACTCCAATGCTTTCATGAATATGTTTAATTTCGTACTGCATGCTTTCTCTTAAGTTTTTATCTAAAGCTCCAAGTGGTTCGTCCATTAAAACTAATTGAGGATCAAACACTAAAGACCTTGCGACTGCTACCCGTTGTTGTTGACCGCCAGATAATTGTCCTGGCATTCTGTTTTCAAAACCAGTTAGCGATACCATTGAAAGTGCTTTATCAACTTTTTTATCAATCTCATCTTTTTGAATTTTTCTAACTCTTAACGGAAAGGCAAGATTTTCATACACGGTCATGTGCGGAAATAATGCATAGTTTTGAAATACCATTCCTATTCCTCTTTTGTGTGGGGGTATATTTGAAATCGGATTTTTATCTAAATAAATTTCTCCATTCGTTGGAGTTTCAAAACCAGCTAACATCATCAAACAAGTTGTCTTACCCGATCCAGATGGCCCTAACATAGTTATGAACTCGCCTTCAGCAATGTCTAGATTTAAACCTTTTACAACTAGCACTTTACCGTCGTAGCTTTTATCAACTTTATCGAATTTAACGAATTCTAAGTTCTTTGACATAAAGTAAAGTTTAAAACATTTGTAGAGGTTTATTTCAAGAACTTATTTTATGTGTAAATCTCTTGAAAAATTGCATAAAAGTTCGTTTCCACTCTCGGTTATCCTTATAGACTCTGATGACTCAACGCCCCAATCACCAAATTGCATAACTGCAATCATGTGATAGCAGATATTAGGTTTTAATTCAGTCATATCTCCTTTGTAAATGTTTAAAGTGTGTTCACCCCAATCTGGTGGATACCCAATACCTATAGAGTAACCTGTTCTAGATTCTTTTTTAATTCTATACTTATTCAAGACTCCCCAAAATTTTTCTGCAACATCATTAGCGGTATTGCCTGGTTTACTAGCATGAATACCCTCCTCTAAAGCTTCATTAGTTGCTTTCATAGCATCAAGTTTTTTTTGATCTGGCTTCCCTAAGTTAATTGTTCTTGCCATTGGAGCGTGATACCTTTTATAAGTCCCTGATAACTCAATAATTGTTGCTTCCCCATTAACAAATTTTTTGTCGCTTGCAGTTAAATGTGAAGCTGATGTTCCTTTTCCAGTAGGAAGTAAAGTTGCAATACTTGCATATTCACCACCATATTCTGGGGTACCCCTAAATAAAGTTCTTTGGATTTCTGCAACAGCATCGCACTGTCTTACATCTGGACTTATTGTTTCCATTGCAGTTTTCATCGCCATCTCTGAAATAGTTGCTGCCTTTTTCATATATTCAATTTCAGCGATGGATTTTTCTACTCTTACCCAATTAACTAATCTCTTGGAGTCTAAAATTTTTGCATTTGGCAATCCCTTTTTTAATTTTTCATAACAATAAGCTGTGAAATAATGGGCATCCATTTCTACTCCTATGTTAATTTTATCCCACTTTTTTTTCTTTATTAAATCAACTAATGCATCATATGGATGAGTCGGCCAGGTATGAATATATTTTTCGTCATAAATAATAATATTTTCCTTTTTAAGATAAGTAGTAATAAAAGCTCCACCTGCATCCTGAGCTCTTACAAAACATAAGGGCTCATCAGAATTCGCATGAACTATTACACATTGAGAATAATAAAAAGACCATGCATCATATCCTGTAAGATAGTTTATGTTTGCAGTATCCTGTGAAATAAGAAGTTCAATTCCCTTTTTTTGCATTTCTGACTGAACTTTTTTAAGACGATTTTTATATTCTTTGACTGTGAAATTCATATATAAAATTAATTAAATAAGCTTCCAAATCCGGTAATAGATTTGTTTTCATTTATTTTTTCTAGAGTTTCCCAAATTAGTGCTTGGTTACTTGATAACACAATCATATTTAATTTTTTTTCGAGTTTTTCAATTATGTTTAAAACTGGTAGTGAAGTACAAGAAACAAATAATGCCTGAGCTTGATTATGATCAATTTCAGACAATATCTCGAACAACTTATTTTGATCTACTTTTCCAATATCTACATCTGACTCAATATCAAAATATGTATTTGAGACTATTTCAAATTTGTTTTCTTTAAAAAAATTTACAACATCATCATTTAAAGACTTAATATAGGGTGTGACAACGGATATTCTTTTAATATTCTTTTTCTTAAGGGCATTTAAAGCTGCGGTGCTTGGAGCTATAACTAGCGCATTTGGTTTAGCTAAATTAATTTTTTTTTTTATGTTATCAAAACCAGATACTATTGTTCCTGATGTGCAACCAAAAACAACACAATCCACTTTTTCACCAGGTAATATATTATCCGCAACTGAAGTAATGTTTTCTGACATTTTTTTTAAATTTTCAGCTGTTACAGGATTATAGTTTTTAATCCTATTAATGTATAAATCTACTGGTTTATCACCTAGGACTTTTGAGAAATCTTTTTCTATCATGTTGTCGGTTGATAAAACAATTAAGCCTACTCTTGGGTTAGTCTCTTTTGCAAATTGAGCTTTAATCTTTTTTGAATTCATATTAATTGACATAGGATAACTAAAAAAATATGAATGTCATTCTATAAATCAATTTAAAATTGGATTTTTTTGACTGTTAAACATTACTTATTAATTTTATTAATCATGGCACTATTTGGAAGTGCCTTTGTTTTTGGAAAACTTGTCCTAAACACAAATGTACCTCCTTTGCTTTTTGGGTCGCTAAGAATGTTAGTGGTTGTAGTTTGCTTGTTACCCTTTTTTAGTTTTAAGATCCCTAAAGAAAATTTAAAATCTTTGTTTATTTTTTCTTTTTCTATGGGGGTTGGAGTTACAGGTTTCACTTATTTGTCTTTACAAGAGTCTAATATAGTTTCACCCGTTATTATTGGATCTCAACTTGCTATTCCATTTGCAATTATTTTAAGTAATTTTTTCCTAAATGAAAAATTTAGTTTTAATAAATGGTTTTTTGTAATTACATCTTTTTTAGGGATAATCTTTATTGGTTTTGATCCCGAATTGATTAACAATATTTTTGCACTTGTTCTCACAGCTTTAATGGCATTCTTTTATGCTATTGCAAATGTTGCTAGTAGAGATACAAATAAGTTAAACATTGTAACTACAAATTTTTTCATGGCATCAATTGGGTTTGTTTCGTTAATATTTTTATCATTTTTTTTAGAAGGAAATACCATGTTTATTCTTAAAAACATTCAGCTAGATATGTGGTTTTTCATAATTTACTCTGGTTTAATTGTTTCAATAGGCGCCCATATGTCTTTATTTTACTTATATAAATTTTATACGGTCGGAAAAGTTTTGCCCTTTTACGCTCTATTTCCTGTATTTGGATTAATCCAAACATTTATAATATTTAATGAAATCCCAAGTTTGATTATGACATTAGGAGGAATAATTGTAATTGGGTCTGTATTTTTAATTCAAAAGGTAAAATAACATAATTGAAAAAACATTAAGCATGACATATTTTTATTTTGCTACATCATGAGAAAAAAAATTCTTAGTTTTATTTTTTTATTCTGTTTAATAGGAGATCAAACAGAAATCCAAGCGAATGAAATAACTATAGGTATAGCTCTTGGTTTTACAGGCCCAACAGAATCTATTACTCCAAGTATGGCGTCTTCAGCAGAGTTAGTTATTTCAGAGGCGAATTCCTCAGAGATATTTTTAAATGGTGAGAAAACAATCAACTCAATTAGAATAGATACTATGTGCGACAAATCCAAGATTAAATCAGTAAACAAAACAATTAATGAAAATAACATTATTGCAATTATTGGTGCTGCCTGCCCTGGGATTTCTGAAGGTATACTTTTAGGGTCAGTAAATGAAAAAAATATTCCTATGATTTCTCCAGTTGCAACTACTCCTTTACTAACTGTGCTAGATGAAAAAAAATTATTTTTTAGAACTACTGCTCCTAGTAGTAGAGATGGAGAGGTTTTAGCTAAGATTATAAAAGATAGAGGTATTAAACGTATTGCAGTCTCATTTCAAGACTCAAATTATGGAAAAGAACTAGAGAGAAATTTTAAAAAAACACTAAATGATAGTAGTGTAGAGATTACCGTAAGCGTACCCATAAAGATAAATAAAACTGACCTT
>CACKRX010000007.1 GCA_902602575.1 uncultured Pelagibacteraceae bacterium
TATCTGAGTTAAAGAAAATAAAAAAAGTAATAGCTATAAACGCCAGATAAAATAAAAGATACAAATCCTCAAACAAAAAGTTGATATTTTTCCTTTTAAAAAAAATCAAGTTGTATAGTAGAAAGAGACTAAAAAAAGATAAAAGCATTAAAATTGATAAAACTAGATGTTGAAATTTATCCTCAATAATTAAATTAAGATTATTATCTGGTAAAAAACCTCCAGATGAAATTAATGTTAGAGATAGATTGAATGAATCAAATATTCTTATTCCGGTAAGCGATAAAAAAAAAAATATAATAATAGTTAATATAAGATAAATAAAACTAATCTTAAAAGATTGTTTTAAAGTTTCACTGCTATTAAAAGAAATAAAATTTGTAAGTGATTTTTTTAAATTTGTATCAAAAATATCTATTAATAAAATTAATGAAATCAAAAAGTATAATCCACCAATCCACTGGGTCGAAGATCTCCATAAAATTAAGCTTTGATTTAAATGTTTCAAATTTTCGAATATAGTAAAACCAGTGGAAGTAAAACCCGAGACAGCTTCAAAGTATGCATCAAACAAACTTAAATTATTTAGTATTAAATAATAAGGAATTGCTAATAGTATTGGTATTATCAAATAACCAGTTATAACTGTTAGAATTTTTTCAAATATTGATATCTTTTTTAAATTTTTTTTTTTAAAAAAGATTAAAGAACCAAAAAAAAGGGTAATAAGAAAAACAGAAAAAAAACTTTCTATATCTAAAAATAGATCAAAATAATAACAATAAATAATATTTAAAAAGGATAGGAAAGATATAAATAAGGAAAATATACCAAGATAAAGCTGCGAAAAATTTAACATTAAAATTTAGCTAATTCTAAACAAGTTTTCTACGATTGGTAACTGATCTCTTTTTGCTAAAAAAACAACTACATCTTTTTTTTTGAAAATAAATTTTGAGGATGGAATTATTATATCATTTTTTCTTAATATTGCTCCAATTCTAATATCTTCAGGTAAATTTGAGTTTTTAAGTTCTTTGTCAATTAATTCTGATGAGTCAATTATTTCTGCTTCAATTACTTCATAATCCCCATTTGAAATACTATAAGCTGTTTCAATTGTCCCTTTATGAACATGTTTAAGTATGCTTGAAACTGTATTCATTCGTGGATCGATTAAGTCATCTATTTTTAAAGAGGATTGGAGAATTGAGTAATTTGGTTTATTTATTAGAGCCATAGTCCTTTTATCTTTTGAAAATTTTTCAACCAAAACACTTACCATTAAATTGTCCTCGTCATCATTTGTTAAAGCTAAAACGGTTTCAGAGTCATCTATGTTTGCTTCTTTCAAAACATCTTCTTCAAGTCCATTGCCATTAATAACTAAAGAATTGTTAAGTTCATTAGCTATGTATTCTGCTCTTTCTTTATTTTTTTCAATTATCTTTATTCTCGCAGACTCATGTGAGCTTTCAAGATTTTTTGCTAAATTGAAACCTATATTTCCACCACCAATGATTAAAAATTTATTAGAAATTTTTTCATTATGTCCAAAAGCATCTAATGTTAATTGCATTTGAGATGAATTAATTATTACATAAGCCTGGTCATTAAGTCTTAAAACATCATTTTTTTTTAAAATTATAAATTTCTCTTCACGAACAACACCAAGAATATTTGCCTCCAGTTTTGGAAATTTTTTAGTAATTTTATTTAGCTCAATATTAATCAATGGGCATTTTTCATTAACATCTATTTCGAGTAAACGTATCTTATTATCAGCAAAAGGCACGTTATCGATTGCTCCTGGTGCCTCCAACTTTCTTTGAATAGATTTAGCAATTTCTACCTCTGGAGAAATTATCACATCAATAGGTAGATTTTCTTTATTATAAACCAAAGAAAATTTAGGATTTAAGTAATCTTGAGATCTAATTCTTGCAATTTTTTTCGCAATTTTGAAAATGGAAAAAGCGATTTGGCAAATTAACATGTTGATCTCATCATTTCTAGTAACAGCAATTATCATATCAGCATCTTCGGCATTAGCTTTTTCAAGTACAGATGGGTATGTAGCTTTACCAACTATAGATTTAACATCTAAATCATCATTAATTTTTTGAATATCTTCGCTTGATTGATCTATAACTGTAATTGAATGATCTTGCTCACTAAGAAGTTTAGCAATCGTGTAACCTACTCTACCTGCCCCACAAATTATTATATTCATTAATTTAAGTCCTTAACGCCTAAACCTTTTAATTTTCTATGAAGGGCCGATCTTTCCATTCCAACAAACTTTGCTGTTTTTGAAATATTTCCACCAAATTTTTTTAGTTGTGTGGTTAAGTATTCTTTTTCAAAATTTTCTCTCGCTTCTTTCAATGGCACAGATAAATTATTACTTTTGAATGTTTCTATATCACCCTGCTTGATAGACTCTTTAATGATTGTTTTAATTTTGGTTTGGTCGTTATTAGATAATATAGCTATTCTCTCTATCAAATTTCTTAATTCTCTAACGTTTCCTGGCCAAAAATGATTTATAAGATATGAATCCTCTTTATCAATATTAAGGTCTTTAAGGTTATAAGCTTTTGAAATAGTTTTAGAAAAATACTCAATTAAAAGTGGTATATCGCTAACCCTATTGCTTAATGGTTCAATACTAATTTGAAAAACATTTAATCTGTGAAATAAATCTTCTCTAAAATTTCCAAGTTGAGTTTCATTATTAATATTTTTACTGGATGTACAAATTATTCTGACGTTCACTTTAATATCATGATTACTGTTAATCCTTTTAAATTTTTGATCAATCAGAACCCTTAATATTTTTGATTGAGTTTCAAGGGGTATTTCAGAAATTTCATCTATTAATAGCGTTCCTCCAGAAGCCTTTTCCAACGAACCATATGTAATTGAACCATTCTCTTTTTCTTCTCCAAAAAGTTCTAGATCGTATTTTTTTACATCTAATAATGCTCCATTTATAATGATAAATGGACCTTTGTTTCTTTTCGAAAGTTTATGAATTTTTCTAGCTATTAACTCTTTACCAGACCCTGTCGGACCGTATATAAATATTCTGCTTTCTGAGTTGGATAACTTTTCTATTTGTTCTCTTATTTTTTCGATATTTTGGCTGTTTCCGATTAAATCAAATGAGTGGAATAGTTTAGTTTCAAGAACCTTGTTTTCATTTTTTAATTTGAAGTTTTCTACAGCTCTTTTTACAAAGTTCATTAATCTTTCTTCGTCAAATGGTTTTTCTAAGAATTCAAATGCTCCAGATTTAAGAGATTTAATAGCCATTTCTATGTTAGCGTGTCCTGAAATAATTATAACTGGAATATCTTTATTCTTACTTTTGATATGGTTTAATAGTTCAATACCATCGTTGTCACCTTTATCAAGTTTCACATCTATAATTGCAACATCAGGTAGTTTTTTATCTATTTCATTTAAAGCTTGATTATAGTTCGCAGCAACTCTAGTTTCATAACCAGATTCAGAAATTAAATCTTTTAAAATGTTTCTAATATCTGGGTTGTCATCAATTATCAAAATTTCAGTTGACATATTTCGGTAATAAAATTTTTATTTTTGCTCCTTCTTTTTGTGGAATAAATTCAATAAATCCATTATGATCATTTAAAATTTTTTCTACTATAGATAGACCTAAACCACTACCTTCTTTTTTAGTAGTGAAATATGGTTTTGAAAGTGTTTTAAGATCACTATTAATAAAACCTGTTCCATTATCTCGTACGTCAATATTTATATAGTCATTTATTTGTTGAATTTCTACATCGATTTTCTTTTGAAAATTACCCGTTTTTTCGTTTTTCTCTTTAAGACTTTCTATAGAATTTTTAAAAAGATTTATAAAAACCCTATTTAATTGTTCAGTATCGCTATTGACATAATGAACTATATCCGAGTCAAAATTAATAGCTATTTCCTTATCATTGGTTTTCATTAGATTAATAGAGTCTTTGATAATCTTATTAAGTTCATTTTTTTTAAAGATGGGTTTTGGCATTCTTGCAAAGTCAGAAAACTCATTTACAAGTTTCTCAATAAGTTTTATTTGTTTATTGATTGTTTTAATTTTTTCCAGAAAAGTTTCTTTATTTTTTTCATCAAATAATTCTGAATATTTATTTCGAAGACTATCAATGATAAGTTGAATAGGTGTTAAAGGGTTCTTAATTTCATGTGCAATTTTTCTGGCAACACTTTCCCATGCCTCATGTCTTTCGTTAGCTAAAAGTTTATTTTGTTGATACTTTAGTCTGTCAATCATTTGATTGAAGTTTTTATTAAGAATCTCAAGTTCTTTATCAGTTTTAATCTCTGGAACTTTTGAATTTAAGTTCCCTTTACCAATATTAGTTGAGGCAGATATCAAATTGTTAATCGATAAAAAGAATCTAGATGAAAATCTTATAGCGATAGAAATTGATAGGAATAAAAGTAAAGTAACTATGATTATATAAATAATAGCAAAAGAAAATTTTATTCCAGTTCTTTTATCTTGTACGGTATAATAAAAATCTATTGCTTCACTAGATTCAGTTAAATATTGAGAAATTTTTGGATCTAAATATTTTAATATATAAATATAAGTATTACTAAAATTAGTTAATTTCATTAAAGCAGCTGAGGTATTTTTATATGCGTTTAATATTTTTAAAGGTCTTTCATCATTAAAGACCATATTTAGTTGTTCTTTAGATGGTGGTAAATACCGGCTTTTGTTTCTTTTAGTCGACATGATCAATTTGCCAGAATTATCTATAAGAAAAATTGCATCTAATTTCCTAACTAATTTTTGTGAATTTAAATAATTTTCAAATCTTTCTTTATCTTCTTCAAATATAGAAACATTCTTGTTCAAATCGAAAGCAGCCAAAACAATATCAGACTCGACTTTATTTCTGACTGTATTCACATAATTAACAGCTAACTGATATGAGTTACTTACTGCAGTAGTAATTTTTTTATCAAAATATTTTTCAAGAGCAAAAGAAAATAAAAATAGTGAAAAAACTGATATCAAAATAGATGGTATTAGTGTGAATAAAGAAAAGAATGTAATATATTTTCTATTAGCTCTTGATCCCTCTATTGCTATTTCATTCCTAATTGAGTTTTTTATCTCGATAAAAATTATAGAAAAAAAAACTAGTAATAATAGAATATTTGATATTAATAAATATTGTAAGTTTTCATCTGTAAGTTTAATAAAGCTTTTATCTATGAAAGTTAAAAACGTTAAAAAACCAAGAAATAGTGTGATTATAAATATTATAATAATAAAAATATTTTTTCTTATAAATTTAAGCATAATAATGTAGTACTTTAAAATTCATCATAATATATGACTAATTGTTTTATAATATTGGCTGCTGGAAAAAGTAATAGATTTATTTCCAAAAAACCAAAACCATTTATAAAATATAAGGGTGATATACTAATTAATCATTCTATAAATAAGGCAATTTTATCAAAAAAATTCTCAAAAATCGTTGTTGCGATCAATAAACGTCACAAAAAATACATAAAAAAACTTAATAACAATAAAGTTCACTTTATTGAAGGTGGAAAATCAAGAGCCGATTCTTCCAGGTTGTCTCTAAAATATTTGTCCAAATTTAAGCCTAAAAATGTATTGATCCATGATGCTGCAAGACCAAACTTTTCAATAACTTTAATAAATAAACTTTTAAAAAGTCTCAAAAAATTCGACGGTGTTGTCCCAGTTTTGAAAACTACTAGTTCTATTAAAACAATTAAAAATAAAAAAATTCTTAATTTAGATCGAAATAAGATTTTTTTATCACAAACACCACAGGCTTTTAATTTTAAAAGAATATTTGATCTTCAAAAAAAAATAAATTCAAAAACAACTGATGATGCTTCATTATTTATCAATTACTCATCCAGAATAAAAATGATAAAAGGGGAAGAGAAAAATGTTAAAATTACAACTAAAAATGATATCAAAGAAAACTTAAAATATTACTTTGGTATAGGTTTCGATGTACATAGATTGGTAAAAAATAAGAAATTATATCTGGGCGGTCTCAAAATTAATTCAAAATTTGGAACTTTAGGACATTCAGATGGTGATCCTGTTCTCCACGCAATTACTGATGCAATTCTTGGTGCTTGTAGAAAAGGTGATATAGGCCAAAAGTTTTCAGATCAAGATATGAAATTTAAAAATATAAGATCAACAATTTTGTTAAGCAAAGTTATTAAAGAAATAGAAAAAAATGAATTTTTCATTAATAATTTAGATATAAATATAATAACTCAGGCCCCAAAAATTAGTAAATATAAAAAAAGAATGATTTCGATGATATCTAATTTATGTAAAATAAAAAAGGATCAAATCAATATTAAAGGTAAAACTGCAGAAAAACTAGGTGTGATAGGAAAGGAAAAAGCTATTGCTTGTGAAGTAATATCCTCAGTTTATAAATATGAATAAAAAAATTGGAAAACTTATTGTAACGATGTTTGGTGTTGGCCTAATAAAATATTTTCCTGGAACTTTTGCTTCTTTTATAACAGCTTCAATATATTGTTTTTTTTATTCAATTAAATTAAGTTACTTTTTTTTAATATTCTTTAACCTTTTTTTATTTATTTACTCAGTTTGGACGATAAATAGTTTAAAAGGTCAATTTTCAGAAATAGATGCAAAAGAAATAGTGATTGATGAATTTTTGGGTCAATCTATACCAATTCTCTTTTTTTATATGATTTTTTATGAAGGATCAGTATCGAACACCTTTTTTTTTATTATAGTTTTTTTATCATTCATTGGTTTTCGTTTTTTTGACATTTTAAAACCTTATCCAATTAATTATGTGGATAAGAATATAAAAAATGGTTTTGGTGTTATCTTGGACGATCTTTTAGCGGGTCTTT
The DNA here is from genome assembly GCA_902602575.1 of uncultured Pelagibacteraceae bacterium. Lineage (GTDB taxonomy): Bacteria > Pseudomonadota > Alphaproteobacteria > Pelagibacterales > Pelagibacteraceae > Pelagibacter. Next base: position 6,949 of record CACKRX010000007.1, read on the forward strand.
TCACCCTGATAGTATTGTATGTTTGTATAATTTTTTATGGTCAAATTTAATAAATTAATTAAGAAATTAAAGAAAAAAAAATTAAAGATTAGTTTTGCAGAGTCTTGCACTGGTGGATTGCTCGCACGATCCGTAACCTCAATAAATGGAGCCTCGAAAGTATTTAATTTAAGTGTTGTTACTTATTCAAATGATTCAAAAAGTTCAATTCTTAAAGTTCCAAAAAAAATAATTAATAAATTTGGGGCCGTAAGCGAAGAATGTTGCCTTAGTATGGTAAAAAATTTAGCAAAAATAAGCAAAAGTCAAATAAATGTGTCTATTACCGGAATAGCTGGACCTAAGGGTGGCTCTAAATTAAAACCAGTGGGACTAGTCTTTATTGGAATTAACTATAAGGGCAAAAATAATGTTTATAAGTATTTATTTTTAAATAAAACAAGAGAGTCTGTTCAAAAAGCAAGTGCAAAAGCAGTTGTAGATAATTTACTAAACTTTATTAAATAATTTCTCTGCCCTATTCTGAAACGCGTCAGCAATTTTATCAAGACCGTATTTAAATGATTTATTCATAAAAATATTTAAGAATTTATTTTTTAATTCAAAATCCAGATCAAAAGTTACCTCAGTAAAATTCTCTTTTTGGTCAAATTTCCACTTATTTTCTAAATATTTTAAAGGTCCTTCAATATTTTTTACGTAAATAATACTCTCCTTTTTATCAAATTTAACATCACTCTTATATGTGTCTTTAAAAGGACCTTTTCCGATTGTTAAGTCAGCCTCGATGTATTGAAAATTACCCTGAGACTCATCTTTATATATGTGAGCATTTAAACAATATGGAATAAATTTTGGGTATTCTTCAATATTGAGGACAAGGCCAATTAAATCTTTTTTGGAACAGTTAATGTTTCTCTTTATCGATGCTTTTGGCATTAGAAGTTATTCTATTTTTTTTCAATTTAGCAAAGTCTTCATCTGCATGATATGATGATCTTGTTAGTGGAGACGAAGAGACTAATAGAAAACCTTTTGCTTTAGCAACAACTTCTAAATCTTTAAATTCTTTAGGATCATAGTATCGTTGAAGTGGAAAGTGCCTAACAGATGGTTGTAGATACTGTCCGATTGTTAAGAAATCAACATTGGCAGATCTTAAATCATCCATTACTTGTAGAATTTCATCCTTTGTTTCACCCATACCGACCATTATTCCAGACTTAGTAAAAATTTCCTGATTTATTTGTTTAGCATTTTTTAATAACTCAAGCGATGAAAAATATCTAGATCCAGGTCTTACCTTTAAGTATAAACTTGGAACAGTTTCTATGTTATGATTAAACACATCTGGCATTGCATCCAAAACTCTTTTGTAAGCATCACCTTTTCTTAAGAAGTCAGGAGTTAAAACTTCAATTGTTGTTTCTGGATTAGCTTCTCTTGTAGACTTGATAGTTTCATAGAAATGATTTGAGCCACCATCTTTAAGATCGTCTCTATCAACAGAGGTAATTACTACATGACGTAAGTTTAATCTTTTCACCGCTAGGGCAATTTTTTTTGGTTCAAAAGGGTCCAATTTTTCTGGTCTTCCAGTTTTTACATCACAAAATGCACAAGCTCGTGTGCAAGTGTCCCCCATAATCATAAAAGTCGCGTGTCTTTTGCTCCAACATTCAGTAATGTTCGGGCAATTTGCTTCCTCACAAACTGTAACTAATTTTTGTTGGTTGACAATACTTTTTGTAAGAAAAAATTCTTTACTGTTCAAAAGTTTTGATTTTATCCAAGATGGTTTTTTTTTGATTGGATTAATTTGATTTTTTTGTTTTTCTGGATGTCTTACTTTATTCATTTTCAATAATATAGGTATTCTCACCCTTTTTTCCAACAACAAATTTGTCCCTTATTAAAATTTCAAGATAATCTTTGTCTAAATTCTCATTAATAAGACTATTGATTTTTTTTACTTTTGATATTTCATTAGTTAAAAACAGTTTTTTCTCTAGAAGATTTTCAAACTGATCTTTCTTATCTAGATACGAAAATAGACCCCTATTACCCCCAAGAAAATTTAAAGAAAAATAAATAATGAGTATTATTGGAATTATCAATACAATATTTTTTTTTATAACATTTATCATTTTATTTTAGCCATATTTTTGCTTTTTATAAGGTCTGCTTCTATTCTCAATAACTGATTAAATTTTGCAACCCTTTCTGATCTACATAATGAGCCAGTTTTTATTTGATTTGAATTAGTTCCAACTGATAAATCAGATATAAATGTATCTTCTGAGTCGCCCGATCTATGAGAAATGATAGTTGAAAAACCTATATTTTGAGCAAATCTAATAACATCTAAGGTTTCAGTTACTGTACCTATTTGATTTAACTTAATTAAAATAGAATTCGATGATTGATATAAAAAACCCTTTTTTAATCTTTGAAGATTAGTTACATAAAGATCGTCACCTACGATCTGTATTTTTTTTTCTTTTTTGTGTAAGTCTGACCATGATTTCCAATCGTTTTCTGCAAAAGGATCTTCAATAGATTTTATTTTAAACCTTTTAATTATTTTTGAGTAGAAGGATATTGTATCTTTGTATGATATATATCTTTTTGAGTCTATTGCATATTTGTTATTTTTAAAAAGTTCGTTTGCAGCAACGTCTAGACATATTGATACATCTTTTCCATTAATAAAACCTGCCTTTTTAATAGCATTTGAGATTAATTTTAATGCCTCCTCATTTTTTGAAATCATTGGAGCGAAACCACCTTCATCTCCGACAGATGTAGATAAATTTTTGCTGATAAGTAGTTTTTTCAAACTTTGTATTACCAAAAAACAAATATTCATTGCCTCGCTAAAAGTCTTTGCTTTGTCCGGTCTAATCATAAACTCTTGAATTTTTAAACCATTATTGGCATGTGCGCCCCCATTGATAATGTTCATGAGGGGATAAGGTAATTTAAAATTTTTTTTAATTAAAAAGTTCTTATATAATGGTATTTTTTTCAACTTTGCTGATAATTTTTTAATCGCAATAGATACAGATAAAATTGCGTTTGCTCCTAGTTTATTTTTTTGCTTTGTCCCATCTAATTTTATAAGAATTGAGTCAATCAATTCTTGATTATGAACATTCTTATTAAGAATTTTTTTTGAAATTATTTTATTTACGTTTGATACAGCGGAAAAAACACTTTTTCCTAAATACTTTTTATTTGTGAGATCTCTTTTTTCAAATGCTTCGTGTGAGCCAGTCGATGCGCCTGAAGGACAAATAGCTTTTGAAGAAACTTTTCCACAAAATATTTCTGTTTCGATTGTTGGCATGCCTCTACTATCAAATATTTGCCTTGAAACTACTTTTGTAATTTTTGACATTTAATAATAATTTAGTTTTTAATTAGTTTATCAATCTCTAGTAATTTATTTACCAAACTGTCCATTTCATTCAATGGAACCATATTTGGACCATCAGAGGGAGCATTATCTGGATCTTGATGCGTTTCAATAAAAACAGCAGCTATTCCAACAGCGACTGCCGCCCTAGATAGGTGTGAAACAAATTTTCTCTCACCCCCACTTTTATCACCCATTCCTCCCGGTTGTTGAACTGAGTGAGTTGCATCGAAAACTATAGGATAACCCGTTTGTGCCATTATTGGTATTGACCTCATATCAGACACTAATGTGTTATAGCCAAAACTCGCTCCTCTTTCCGTTATTAGGATATTGCTATTTCCTGTATCTGATATTTTCTTAACTACATTTGACATATCCCACGGAGCAAGAAACTGACCTTTTTTAACATTAATTACTTTATTTGTTTTGGCGGCAGCTACTAATAAATCAGTTTGTCTGCATAAAAAAGCTGGAATTTGAAGGACATCAACATGATTTGCAACAATAGAACATTGTTCTGCATTGTGGATGTCAGTTAGAATTGGAACATTAATTTGTTTTTTAATTTTATCAAATATTGGTAAAGATTTTTCTAAACCAGCTCCCCTTTTGCTTTTAAGACTAGTTCTGTTAGCTTTATCAAAAGAAGTTTTGTAAATAAAACCTATATTATATTTTTTTGAAATTTCTGATATTTTTCCTGCCATATCAAGAGCATGTTGCTCGTTCTCGAGTTGACAAGGTCCTGCGATTAAACATATTTTATCTTTATTTGAAATTTTTATTCCATCACAATTTACTGTAATATTTTTCATTATTTTTTTTTTGCAGCCCCGATAAATGATGAGAATAATGGATGAGGTTGTAAAGGTCTAGACTTAAATTCTGGGTGAAATTGAACTCCAATAAACCAAGGATGATTTTTAATTTCAACGATTTCAGGTAAGTTATTGTCAGGAGACATTCCTGAAAAATTTAACCCGTGTGATTCAAATTTTTTTCTCAAATTGACATTAACCTCATACCTGTGTCTATGTCTTTCTTTAATTTGACTAGACTTATAAATTTCTTTTATTAAGGAATTGTGTTGTAATTTAGCTGGATAAAGACCTAATCGCATAGTTCCTCCTAAATTTTTTACCGTTCCTTTAATTTTTCTACCGTTTTTGTTCCATTCTTCAATAAGGCCAATTACCGGATAGCAATTTTTATCAAACTCACTAGAGCCAGCATTTTTAATTTTTAGTACATTTCTAGCAAATTCAATTACTGCCATTTGCATGCCAAAACAAATACCTAAAAAAGGAATTTTTTTAGTCCTTGCATAATTTATACATGCTATCTTGCCCTCGGTACCTCTTTTTCCAAAACCTCCAGGAATTATTATTCCAGAAACATTATTCAATTTTTTTTGAACATCTGAAACTTTCAATAAGTCTGATTCTATTCTTATTAAATTTATTTTTACATTATTATGAATCCCTCCGTGAACTAGTGCTTCATCTAATGATTTATATGCATCCTTTAAATCCACATATTTTCCAACAATTGCTATATTTATAGTCCTAATGTTTTTGTTTGTTACAATTTTAGTTACATCTTTCCACGGTTTTAAATTAATCTTTTTTCTCGGTTTAATATTAAAATATTCAAAGACTTGTTTATCCAAGCCCTCGTTAAAGAAACTTATTGGCGCTTCATAAATTGTTTTAACATCTACTGTCTCTATAACCCTTTTTATTGGTATGTTACAGAATAATGAAATTTTTTTTCTTTGATCAAGAGGTATAGATTGTTGTGATCTGCAAATAACCATGTCTGGTTGAATTCCAATACTTCTTAATTCTTTAACTGAATGTTGTGTAGGTTTAGTTTTAATTTCATCAGAAGATTTTAAAAATGGAACTAATGTTAAGTGTATAAATAAAGTTTTTTCTTTACCTATATCGTTAGCAAATTGTCTTATAGCCTCTAGAAAAGGTAGACTCTCAATATCGCCAACTGTTCCTCCAATTTCACAGATAACAAAATCTTCATTTTTAATTCCATTTTTAATAAACTCTTTAATTCTATTAGTAACATGTGGAATTACTTGAACAGTTTTACCAAGGTAATCACCTTTCCTTTCTTTAGTTATAATATCACTATAAATTTTTCCAGTGGTAATATTATCATTTTTTGTAGATGATATATCGGTAAATCTTTCATAATGACCTAAGTCTAGATCAGTTTCTGCTCCGTCATCTGTTACAAAAACCTCACCATGTTGAAATGGACTCATTGTTCCTGGATCAACATTTAAATAAGGATCCATTTTTCTTACTCTTACTTTAAAACCTTGTGATTTAAGTAGATAAGCTAATGATGCTGATGATAAACCTTTTCCAAGTGATGATACCACGCCGCCAGTGACAAAAATATATCGCGCCATGGAAGTATGTTATAAGCTTTTTTTTGGAAAAATAAAAGAATTAATTGTTGTTATCAGGTATTTTTGGTGCGTCTTTATCTAAATTTTCGTCCACTGTATCAATTAATGATTTTTCAGGACTTAATTTTTGATTCGATAAAATAGTCAGGCCTAAACTACAAATTATAAATAATGTTGCTACAATAGCTGTACTTTTGGTCAAAAAATTGCCTGCAGTTTTGGAAAACATATAACTTTCTTGTGATACACCAATTCCTAATGCGCCACCCTCTGATTTTTGAAATAAAACAAGAATTACTAAAATAATAGCAAGGACAATGTTTATCGTGAGCAAAATATTTTCCATGGGGATTAATTATACGTTTTTTTTACTATATCAATAAATTTTTTTGAGTTTTGTGAAGCTCCACCGATTAAAAAACCATCAAGGTTAGTTATTTTTTTTAAATTTCTTATATTTTCGGGATTTACAGATCCACCGTATAAAATTTTTGGTAATTTACCCTTAAATTTTTTTTTTATGAATTCAACTGTTTGCTCAAGTTCATCTATTTTAGGAATTTTTCCAGTACCAATTGACCAAACTGGCTCATAAGCAACAAATATATTAGACTTTTTTTTTATCTTTTTTAAACCATGTTTAATTTGTTTTGATAAAATTGATTTTGTTTTTTTTCTCTTTTTTTCAGCCAAAGTTTCACCAATACAAAAAATAACTTTTAATTTTGATTTAATAGCGCTTTTAATTTTGAGATTAATAAGTTTGTCAGTTTCGCCTTTTTGTCTGTTTTCTGAATGACCTAAAATGACATAATTGGCACCAGAGCTTTTAAGCATTTTTGAATTTACAAAACCTGTATGTGAACCATAATCTTCACTCTCATGACAATTTTGACCTCCGATATCTATTAAACAATTTTCAAACTTTTTCAAAAAGGGAGAAATTAAAGTATGTGGAGGACAATAAATTAATCTTCCTTTCTTAATTTCTTTAGATTTAGAAAATTTAATAACTTTATCCAATGTATTTAATGATTTTAAATTTCCATACATCTTCCAATTAGCAATGAAATACATAATTTTGTTTGTCATAGTTCCTTTTTTAATCTATAGATTTGTTTTTATAGATCAATAAATAATCATATATAATGTTAAATAAGTTTAAAAATTTCTCGAAAAGTAAACTTGGAGCAGTTGTGGTATTTATTGTTGCCTTGCCTTTTGTATTCTTTGGGATGGGTAGTGTTTTTCAAAATAAGGACACAAATAACATTGCTAAAATTGACAATTATAACATTTCAACTAAAAATTTTACTAATCATATAAGTTCTTTGGGTATTAGTTCTGAGGTGATAAGAAATAATTTAGATCAAAATATTTTAGAAGAAATATTAAGTGATTTACTAGCTAAAAAATTTATTGAATTAGAAATAGATTATTATGATCTATCAATTTCAGATGAGCAATTAGTTAGAATTATCAAGAAAAATAAAAATTTTTTAGATGAAAAATCCAAATTTGATAGAATTAAATATGAAAAGTTTCTAATCGAAAACAATATTAACCCCTCAGATTTTGAAAAAAGATTAAAAAATAGAGAATTAGAAAAAAAACTTTTTTTCCTCTTAAATGGAGGTATCAATACTCCAGAATTTATCGTGAAAAAAAATTATAAATATGAAAATAGTAAAATTGATTTAAGATTTATTAATCTTGATAATTTTTATAAAAAAAAGAGTCAATTTTCTGATACAGAAATCGCTAATTATATTGAAAATAATAGTGTCAGTTTACAACAAGATTTTATAGATTTTGATTATGTGAAAATAACACCTAAAAACTTAATTGGTGCAAATGATTATAGCGAAACATTTTTCTCAGAAGTAGATAAAATTGAAAATAACATCTCCAATTTTTCAGATCTTAAAAATCTTTTGAATAATTATGAAAATATAAATGTTGAAAAAAAAAAAAATTATACACTTGTTAATAATGACGATCCTTTTAAAGATGTCTATGACAATAGATTTGATAATGGTATTCAGATTATAGATAAAAATGACTATATTCTTCTATTTCAAATCAAAAATATTGAAAATAAAACTCCAGAAATAACAGATAAAAATTTTAAAAACTTTATTTTAACATCGCTAGTTGAGAAAGAAAAATTTGATTATAACAAAAAAATTTTTGATAAAATAAGTGCCAATAAATTTTCAGATGCTGATTTTGAAAATATTAGTAGTGAAAAATCCTTATTTAAAAATATTCAGTTAAACTCCGTTAAGGATAATAATTTTTTTGAAATCAATTCAATTGAGTATATTTATTCACTTCCTGAAAAAAGTTTCCTATTAGCCTCTGATGAAAAAGGCAAAATATACTTAGCCAAAATAGATAAGATTAAAACACAAAATATTGATAATAAAAAAAAAGATTTTGATACTTATTACAATAAAACCCATGAAAAATTAAAGAGTGATGTTTTTTCTACTTATGATTTATACTTAAATAAAAAATATAATGTAAAAATTTATTCAAGGACAATCGAAAGATTAAGAAACTATTTTAAATGAAATTAAATGTAAGTCTAAAAGAATTTAAAAAAAAAAATAACCAAAAAAAAAATCAAATTTTATACTATAAAATTAAATCCAGAAGTTCTTTTGAGATTGAAAATTTGATTAATAACTTTCTAATAGATAAGAATAGTTTTGTTTTTGAGTCTGTAGAAAAAGGTAAAATAAAAGGTAGATACACAATTTTTGGTAAAGAGCCAGATAAAATATGGGAGTTTAATCAAAAGAGAGTTTCTTCAATTATATCTGGAAGGAAAAAAATAATTAAAGGTGATCCAAAGATTATATTAAGTAAAATAATAGATGATTTTAAATTTAATATCCCATCTTCATTACCGCCTATGTGTAGTATGATAGCTGGATACTTTTCTTATGATGCAATTAGATATATAGAAAAAATTAAAAATTCTTGTAAGAACGATCTTAAACTACCAGATGTTAGATTGATTAGACCTACTACTCTAATAATACATGACAATGTTAAAAAGGAAATTTTTTTCGTCAAAAATATTTTTTCTGATATTAAAATTAATAACTTAAAAAAAAAGTATTTTGAAATACAAGATGAAATCAATAGTTTGTTGATAGGTTCAAAAATTTCTAAATTTCAAAAGGATAACTCAAATAAAAAGTTTAGCGTTAAATCAAACATTTCTAAAAAAAGGTTTTTCCAAATTGTAAACAAAGCCAAACAATATATAAATAAAGGTGACATATTCCAGGTTGTTTTAAGCCAAAGATTTGAGTCAAAACTTACAAAAAAACCAATTGAAATTTATAAGAAATTAAGAGTTACTAATCCTTCACCGTTTATGTTTTTCTTTAATTTTAATGACTTTCAAATTATTGGAGCAAGTCCAGAAATATTGGTTAGATTAAGAAACAATGTAATTACTGTAAGACCAATTGCAGGAACAAGACCTAGAGGAAGAAATAATAAAGAGGATAATTTATTAAAAAAAGATCTCATCAATGATAAAAAAGAGTTGTCTGAACATCTTATGCTTCTCGACTTAGGTAGAAATGACGCCGGAAAAGTTTCAAAGATAAATACGATAAAAGTTACTGAAAAATTTAAAATTGAAAAATATTCTCACGTTATGCATATCGTATCTAATGTGACAGGTATCTATGATAAAAAATTCTCAAAATTTGAGGCCTTAATGGCTGGGTTTCCGGCAGGCACAGTTTCGGGGGCACCTAAAATAAGAGCGATGGAAATAATTGATGAACTTGAAAAAAATAGTAGAAAAATTTACGCAGGAGGGATTGGTTACTTTTCTGCAAACGGAGATTTCGATACTTGCATAGCTCTAAGAACAGCAATAACAAAAAATAACAAATTTTATGTTCAGGCAGGCGCTGGAATTGTTGCGGATAGCAAACCCATAAATGAATATAATGAAACAATTAATAAAGCAAAAGCTTTAATAAAGTCTTTAGAAAAATGAAAATACTTCTTATTGATAACTACGATAGTTTTACATATAATTTGTATCACTACTTGTCTGCTCTAAAAACTAAAGTAGAAGTTCATAGAAATGATAAAATAAATTCCTCAGAAATTATCAAGAAAAGATTTGATAGAATTGTTATTTCTCCAGGACCAGGGAACCCAAATCAATCTGGAAATTGTTTGAAAATTGTAAAAGAATTTCATAACAAATTACCTATTCTTGGAGTTTGCCTCGGACATCAAATAATAGGTCAAGTTTTTGGATCTAAAATAATTCAAGCAAAAAAATTGATGCACGGAAAAACAAGTAGAATAATATCTAAAAAAAACCGGAATACTGAAAAATTTACCTAAAAACTTTGAGGCAACTAGATATCACAGTTTGATAATTGACAAAAAAACACTGTCAAAAGACCTGGAAATCACCGCAGAAACAAAGGACGGTTTAATAATGGGAGTTAAACATAAAAAACATAATGTGCATGGGGTGCAATTTCATCCTGAAAGTATTAAAACAAAACTTGGAATAAAAATTTTAAAAAACTTTATTAGATTTAAAAATAAATGAAACAATTCATAGATAAAATAGGAGCAAAACAAGATTTAACTTTTTCAGAAAGTAAAGAAGCTTTTAAAATATTAATGGAAGGAAAAGCTAATGATCAAGAGATATTTGATTTTTTAACTCTGTTATCAAATAAAGGTGAGTCTTCTGATGAAATAGCTGGGGGTGTTTATATATTAAGGGAAAAATCAAAAAGGGTAAATATAGAAGATTGTATTGATACATGTGGTACGGGTGGAGATGGTATGAACACTTTAAATATATCTACCGCATCAGCTTTATTATTGGCTAGTATGGATATTAAAGTAGCAAAACACGGTAACAAAGCTGTTTCATCAAAATGTGGATCTGGAGATGTTTTGGAAGCTCTGAATATAAATATTAATTTAGAGCCAAACGAAGTTGAACAACAAATTAAAAAAAACAATTTTGGTTTTATGTTTGCGCCTAATTATCATAGTGCAATGAGATTCGTTGGGCCAACTAGAAAAAAGATTGGTAAAAGAACAATTTTCAATATGATTGGACCCTTAAGTAGCCCTGCATTGGTGAAAAAACAAGTTATTGGCGTATTCGATAAAACACTTTTAGAGGTATTTGCAAATGCTTTAAAAAGTTTAGATATTAAGTTTGCATGGATTGTAAACAGTGATGATGGTTTAGATGAAATATCACCATATGCAAAAACTAACGTGATGCAATTAAAAGATAATGAGATTACTGAAATTACAATAGACCCAAAAAAATTAAAAATAGACGCTGATAAATTTGAAAATCTTGTAGGGCAAGATGCTAAATTTAATGCTGATAAAATGTTAGGTATTTTTAAAGGTGAAGTCAATGATTTTTCTAAAGCAGTATGTTTAAATGCTGCTGCAGGATTAATTGTATCACAAAAATATGAAGATTTTGAATTAGCATACAATTATGCAAGAGACTTCATAAAATCAGGAGCTCCATATAAACACCTATCAAAAATACAAAATGCCTAAAAACATTCTTGAAAAAATAATTAAAAACAAAACTGGAAAAATAGAAAAACTTAAAAAGACTATTTCATCAGAAACTTTAAATGATTTTATTAATGCAAATGAATCTTTTATAAATTTTAAAGGAAAAGTTGAAGACAATATAAAAGATAACAAATTTTCTATTATAGCTGAAATTAAAAAAGCAAGTCCATCAGCAGGTATAATAATCAAAGATTATAATCCTGTTGAGATTGCTTCTACATATAATAAAAATAAAGCAACATGCTTGTCTGTTTTAACTGAAGAGGATTTTTTTTATGGAAATTTAATTCACATAAGCAAAATCAAACAGAAAGTAAAATTACCAGTCCTTTGTAAAGATTTTTTTATTGATAAATTTCAAGTGTCTTTGGCCAAGAGTTATGGAGCTGACGCAATATTAGTTATATTAGCTGGTGTTTCTGATAATCTAGCAAATGAATTATACGAAGAGGCACTTAGATTAAACATGTCAATTATTGTCGAAGTCCATACTGTGGAAGAAGCCAAGCGAGCATTAAAATTCAAAAATTCATTGATTGGAATAAATAATAGAAATCTTAAAACTCTTAAAACTGAAATAAATACAACTTACGATATTCATAATGTTTTGGTTGGTCATCCCGGACCTTTAATTTCTGAAAGTGGAATAAAAACAAAAGACGAACTACTGGAAATTTCGAAAAAAACCTCCATCAAAACTTTTCTAATTGGTGAATCGCTTTTAAAGGATTTAGAAAATAACTCTATATTCTCAGTTTTATAAGGTTAAAAACCCCCATATTTCCTTTGTTTTTTTCTATTGTTAATTAATAAGAACTTTTGTAGAACATAAATGTACGTAATTTGTTCTATGCTAACTAAAAAACAAAAAAATTTATTAATGTTCATCAATAAGAAGTTAAGAAGCAGTGGTGTTTCTCCTTCTTACGAAGAAATGAAAAGCTCTTTAAATCTTAAATCTAAGTCAGGAATACATAGATTAATAAGTGCATTAGAAGAAAGAGGTTTTATTAAAAGATTAGCGCATAAAGCGCGAGCATTAGAGGTAGTAAAACTACCAGAAACAGCTTCAGCAAATGATATTTATAATTCATTTTCACCAAGTGTAATAAAGGGAGGACTTGATGAAACGTCAGACAATGAAAACGAAATTCCAGTTTTAGGGAAGATTGCAGCTGGTACACCAGTGGAAGCTATTCAAAATGAGGTAAGTAGAATTCCACTTCCAGCAAATATTGAGAAAAATGGAGAATTTTTTGGCCTTAAAGTTCAAGGTGACTCTATGATAGAAGCTGGAATAAATAATGGTGATACAGTTATTGTAAAAAAAGCAGATACTGCTGAAAACGGGAAAATTGTGGTTGCGCTAATTGATGACCATGAAGCGATGCTGAAAAGAATTAGAAGAAAAGGTAAAACTATAGCGCTTGAGAGTGCAAATAGAAATTACGAAACTAAAATTTTTGGTCCTGATAGAGTAAAAGTTCAAGGTGTTCTGGTATCTTTATATAGAAACTTCTAAAAAAATAGTCTAAACATTATTAATGTCAAAAGTAGCAACAAGATTTGCTCCATCTCCAACTGGACCGCTTCATATAGGTGGAGTTAGAACTGCATTGTTTAATTGGTTATTTGCAAAAAATAAGGGTGGCAACTTTCTTTTAAGAATAGAAGATACAGACAAAGAAAGATCAAAAAAAGAATTTCAAGATCAAATTATTAAGTCTTTAAAATGGATTGGTATTAACTATGATAGCAATGAGTATATCCAATCAACTAAAATTAGTAGCCATGTTAAAATTGCAGAGGAACTTTTAAAAAAAGGAAATGCTTATAAATGTTATTGTTCAAATGAGGAAATTGAAGAACAAAAGAAAAGAGCTAAACAAAAAAAAATTCCATATATTTATGACAGAAAATGGAGAGATAAAAATGAGAATGAAGCTCCAAAAAATATAAAACCAGTAATAAGATTTAAAAGTAAGATAGATGGTAAATCCAAATTAAAAGACCTGGTTCAAGGCGATGTTGAAATAGATAATAATACAATCGAAGATTTTGTTATTTTAAGAAATGATGGTACCCCAACATATAATTTATCAGTAACTGTAGATGACCATGATATGATGGTAACTCATATCATTAGAGGAGATGATCATAAAATAAATACCTTTAAGCAAATGCAAATATATGAGGCTATGAATTGGGATTTTCCAGAATTTGCCCATATACCTTTAATTCACACAAAAGAGGGTAAGAAATTATCAAAAAGAGATAAAGATTCTACACTAGACGATTATTCAAAAATTGGAATAATGCCAGAGGCTTTAAGAAATTATTTGTTAAGACTTGGATGGTCTTTTAAAGATAAAGAGATTTTTAATTTGGAAGAAAGTATCAAACACTTCAATTTAGAAGGTATTGGAAAATCTCCCTCTAAATTAGATTTAAATCGTATTCTATCAATGAATGAATATTATATTAAGAATATGAAAGAAGAAAATTTATTTGGCCGATTAAAAGAGTTTTGTGAAAATTATAAGGAAAAAATACTTCCTGAAAAGGAAGATCAAATAAAAAAATCTCTTATATTTCTTAAAAATAAAGCAAAAACATTAGAGGATATTTTTAATAATTCAAAATACTTACTTTCTGACAAAGTTAATTTTAATAATGAAGATTTAAAATTGATAGATGGTACATCAAAAAAAATCATAGCTGAATTTACTAATAAAATAAAAAATATTTCAAAATTTGACCGAGAGAATTTAGAGCCATTGGTAAATGAATTGATTAAGACTAATAACACAAATTTTAAAGGCGTTGGTCAGCCCTTAAGAATTGCTTTGACAGGGTCGAAATATGGACCAGGTATTTATGATATAATTATTTCTTTAGGTAAAGACGAAGTTCTCAAAAGATTAGGAAATAAGGTATTCATTTAAGACTTTTGCAGCCTCTTCACTTGAGGAACTTACTGGTCTTATTTCATCAAGCGTTTTTGAACATTGTTCAACTTGATTTTGTGCAAATTTAGGATTTTTTAAGAAGTAAATAGTTGATTTATAAATTTCTTTAGCATTACACTCATTCTGTAAAAGTTCTGGAATAACTTCCCTTTTGTTTATTATATTTATAATATTAGCGAACTTAACTTTTACGAGAGACTTCATTATAAGGTAATTGACGTAATTTATCTTATAAATAATAATTAAGGGTACTTTTGCATTACAAATTTCCAAAGAAACAGTACCTGATTTTGATACAGCAAAAATTGAATTAAGTAGCACCTCTGACTTAATATCTTTATCTACTATGATATCACAATTATCTAAATTTGAATTTTCTAATTTTTCAGTAATAAAATTTATATTTTCTAATGTTGAATGAAATACGAATACAAAATCTTTATATTTTTTGTTCATCAACTTTATGAATTTGATTAAAATAGGTAAAAGTACTTTTAGCTCCGACATTCTGCTTCCTGGAAATATAGAAATTATTTTCTTTCCTCTAGAAATATGTGATATATCAACTTTAGATTTATTTTTTTCTAATAAAGGATGTCCTACAAATGTATTGGGAATATTTTCTTTATCAAAATATTTTCTTTCAAAATCAAATAATAATAAAAAGTGATCAATAAAATTTTTAAATTTTTTTACTCTTCCCTCTCTCCAAATCCATACTTGAGGTGCAACATAATGAACAGTTTTAATATTAGCATTAATTTTTTTTACTTTTTTAGCAACGCGAAGAGTAAAATCAGGACTGTCTACACTAAATAATATATCAGGATTAAACTTAATAATTTCTTTTACAGTGAAATCAATTTTCTTTTTTATCTTAAAAATATTCAATAAAACACTTGTAAAACCCATATAAGTAATTTGTTCAATATTGAAAATTGAATTTATGCCCAAACTTGTTAAATTTGATCCACCAACTGATAAAAATTTAACATCATTATTTTGTTTTTGAATTTTCTCAATTACTGTTGATGCTAATTTATCTCCTGAAGCTTCTCCTGTTAAAATAAAAATTTTTTTCATTTTACTAATATAAACATCTTATTTTTTAAGGCAAAGTTGAAACATTTGTTTTTTTCTAAAAAAATATTTTGTTTATCTTTAAGCACTATTCCCTTAAGGCCTACCTTTTTGCAATCTTTTAAAGTATTCAAACCTATTGTAGGTAAATCAACTCTCATATCTTGTTTTTTCTTTGGATACTTAATCAGGACACCTCTTTTAATTTTTGTTTTATTAATCTTTTTAATTAAATTTTTAGTACCCTTTGAGGTTTCTTTAAAAATTGAATTTTCCCTAACAATAATTGCTTGAATATGGTCAAAGGGATTTGTTTTTTTAAGAATATATTCACCTTTCTTAATATCAGATAAATCATCTTTTGTAGGTTTGTCTTTAGTATAATTACCTTTTTTTAATGATAGTTCTGGAGTAAAAAATGTAGATTTAATTACCTTTATTTTTTCAAAAGATAAAATATTTATTAATTCTTTTAATATAGCAGCATCCCCTTTTTTATAAGCTTTGATAATTCTCGGAAGATAGTAAATCCCAGTCATATCGAGTTTTAATTTTGACAATTTTGGTTTATCTATTTTGCCTGCAAATATTACTTTATTGCATTTATTCTCTCTCAATAATTTCAAAATTGATCCAAACTGTCCTATGTTTACTCTGAATGATTTTGAATCCTTCTTGAAAATATTTTTTCTTGATAAATCTAAGATAAGATATTTTTTTTTAGTTTTTTTTAGTCTTTTTAAAATTAATTTTGGAAAATTGGTATCTCCAAAGAATAAACCTATCATTTTATTTGCTTAATGGCGTACAAATTGGCCTTTTTTTATCGTGATTAATAAAATCTACAACTTCTTTAACATAACTATTCTTCTTAAGTTCTTCACTAAGTTTTATTAAATTTTCATATAAAGAATTTGTGTTAAAAATTTCTTTATAAGCTTCTGAAAGAGCTAAAATTTCTTTGTTTGAAACTTTTTTTCTTCTTAAACCAACAAGATTAATTCCTTCAAGATAATTTCTATTTCCAAACGATAATCCATATGGAATTACATCTCTAGAGACAGCAGTCATACCACCTATCATTGCCATTTTACCTATTCTTGTGAATTGTTGAACTCCACAATTGCCTCCTATGATTACTTCATCAGAAATTTGAGCGTGTCCAGCAATTGCTGCGCTATTTGCAATCACTACATTATTACCAACCACGCAATCGTGTGCGATATGAGCGCCTATCATGATCAGATTATCATTGCCTATTTTTGTTAAACCGCCCCCGCCAACCGTTCCTTTGTTTATAGTCGCATGTTCCCTAATAATATTATTGTTGCCAATTTCTAATTTTGTTTGTTCACCTTTATATTTTAAATCTTGTGGATCTGTACCAATTGAAGCAAAAGTAAAAATTTTTGTATTATTACCAATAATTGTGTGTCCTGAAATATTTACATGAGATTGTATCTCTGTACCTTCGCCTATTTGAACATTTGGACCTATGATACTATATGGTCCTATTATAACTTTTTTTGATATCTTAGCCTTTTTGTCTACAATTGCTGTTTTATGGATCA
>CACKRX010000008.1 GCA_902602575.1 uncultured Pelagibacteraceae bacterium
GGAATGGTCGCCTCACAATTTCCAGCAGAACAAAGAAAAAAAATAATCTTTTGGGGAATTGGTGCAGCTGTAATTTTGAGAATATTTTTTACGCTTATTACAGCATACTTGTTACAAATTTCAGGATTAAGATTAATTGGTGGAATTTTACTATTATACATTTGCTATAAACTCTATGTTGATGTTGTTAAACAAAGTGAAAAAAAAGACGACATTAAAATAGATAACTCATCTTTTTTAAAGGCTATTACGACAGTAATCCTTGCGGATATAACTATGAGTTTAGACAATGTTTTAGGAGTTGCTGGGGCTGCAAGAGATCACTATTATTTATTAGTTTTTGGGCTTGCTCTATCAATTGTATTAATGGCAACAGCTGCAACATTAATTTCTGGATGGATAAAAAAATACAAATGGATTGCTTGGGTAGGTTTACTAGCAGTTCTAATAGTTGCATTAGAATTGATTTATACTGATATAAAAGTACTATTATTTTAAAAATGTTTCTTAAAAAACAAAACTTAAAAAATAAAATCGCTCTTGTTACTGGAGCTGGAAAAGGCATAGGAAAAGCTTGCGCCATTGCTCTTGCCGAAGCTGGGGCAAGTTTAATAATTGTTAGTCGAACAAAAAAAGATTTGGATCAAGTTACAAAAATTATTAAAAAATTTAGATCTAAGTGTAAATCGTATGTTTGCGATGTGACAAGATACTCTGAGATAAAATCAGTAATAGACTCTCAAAAAAGGATAGATATTTTAGTTAATAATGCTGGAACGAATATTCCCGAACATTTTACAAAAGTAAAAAGAAAAGACATGGAATATGTTGTGAAAATAAACACTATGGCTACTTTTAATATTGCTCAAATATCTGCTTTAAAAATGATTGAATTAAAAAATAGAAAAAAAGTTGGAGGTGTTATTATTAATATGTCTTCACAAATGGGTCATGTTGGTGGACCAATTAGAAGTGTTTACAACATGACTAAATTTGGTTTTGAGGGACTTACAAAAGGAATGTCTATAGATCTTGCTAAGCATAACATAAGAGTAAACACAGTATGCCCTACTTTTGTTGTTACTCCAATGACAAGTAAATTTTTAAAAGACAAAAAATTTATGAGGGAAGTTCTAGGAAATATTCCACTAGGAAGATTTGCTGAGCTCTCTGATGTTGCGAGTGCTGTAGTATTTCTTGCCTCTGATCAGGCATCAATGATTACCGGCACATCTTTATTAGTTGATGGCGGATGGACTTCAAAATAGCAAAATACCTCATAATTTTTTTACTCATTCAATTTAATAGCCAGGCAATTGAATTTGAAGGGAAGTTCATTCAAGGCCACTTCATATTAGGTAAAACTGATCCTGGAGCTAAAATACAAATTGATAAAAAGAGTGTTAGAGTTTCAAAGGATGGTTTTTTTGCATTTGGCCTTGGAAGGGATAGGAAAAACGATGTTTTTATAACTGAAACTCTTAATGGAGTTAAAAATCAATTTGTTAAGAAAGTTTTAAAAAGAGAATATAAGATACAAAGAATAGATGGTTTGCCTGAAAAAAAAGTAACACCACCCAAAGAAGTTTACGACAGAATTAGGAAAGAAAATAAACTTATTGGAAAAGCAAGAGCTGTTGATACCGATCTAATTTATTTTAAAGATAAATTTATAACTCCAGTCGATAACGCAATTATAACTGGGGTTTATGGGAGTCAAAGAATTTTAAATGGAAAACCAAGGTGGCCACACTACGGTTTAGATTACGCCCAAAAAACTGGAACTCCAATAAAAGCAATGTTGAGTGGCGTGGTTACCCTTGCTGAAAAAGATCTTTATTACACTGGAGCTACATTAATTTTTGATCATGGCCATGGAATTTCAACTTTATATATGCATATGAATGAAATTTTTGTTGAAATGGGGCAAGAGGTCAAAAAAGGAGATATAATTGGCACCATTGGGAAATCTGGTCGCGCTACAGGACCACATTTAGATGTTAGGTTAAATTGGTTTAATGTTAAATTAGATCCAGCAAGTGTATTAAATTAATGAAAAAAGAAATTGAAAAAATTGCAGATAAGCTAGTTTATGCGTATAAAAAAAACAAACTTATTAATCCAATACCAATTAAGTTTACAAAAAATATTGAAAATGCCACAAAACTTAGAAAGCTCTGCGAGTCTAAAATAAATACAAAAGTTGTGGGTTTTAAAGCTGGTGGCACCGCCTTACCAGTATTAAAAAAATTAAAAGAAAAAGAACCTTTTTACTCAGCAATATTTAAAAATAATGTTTTAAAAAGTGGTAAAGGTGTAAAAATTAATCGTTCGACTTTAGGAATAGAGGTTGAGGTTGGTTACTTAATTAATAAAAATTTTTTCAACAACAGAAAAATAATAACTATGAAAAATATAAACAAATATATTACTCACATGATGCCATGTATTGAAGTTGTTGGTTACAGACAAAAGAAGCAAGGAATTAAATTTTTGGGTGATCTTGCAAGTGATTTTGGTGCTAACATAAAGTTTTTGATTGGTCCAAAAAAGAAATTTAAGAGAGTAAATATAGGTAATCTTAAGTGTGATATTAAAAATGTAAAAACAGGGAATATTGTGAGAGGAAATACAAATTCTGTCTATATCAATCCACTTAACTCACTCAGATTTGTTTTAAATAAAATGATAAAAGATAAAGTAAAATTAGATACAAACTTCTACGTATTTACTGGTTCGACAGTGGGTGTTGTACCATTAAAAAATAAAGGCATGTACATAGCGAAAATTGATAAAATTGGAACTGTAAAATCTTCAATTCATTAAATGAAGATAATTAGAAAATTTTTTAAAGGTAACAAAGTTAGTAAATATATAATTGCAGGAAGTTTTTTTTTCTTTTTATTTAAGGGAATAATTTGGATATTTGTCATTATATTGGTCTGGTCTGGTATCGGAAAAATATAATATTTGGTGTGACACTCTGATGCTTAAATTAAAAATTAAAATGCATATATACAAAGTAACGAAAGGATAATTATGAGAATTTTAAGTTTAATTTTATCTATTTTACTATTCACAAGTTCTGCGTTTGCAGGTTCTTGCCCAATGATGGCAAAAGGAGTTGATGCTAAGATTGCAGAAGCTCAAAAACTCAGAGATGCTGGTATGAAAGCTCATGACAGTGGTGATCACGCTAAGTCAGAGAAATTACTTAATAAAGCATTAGGAATGTTTAAAGGATAAATTCAATTAAGGGGTGTTTTGAAACACCCCTACTTATTTGTTTTTCTTTTTTTCTCTTTTAATTTTTCTTTTCGCTTTTAAAGTTAACTTGGGTTTTTTCATAACACTTGAGTCTTTAAATGATTTTCCACTATATCTTTTAGACATACAATAATTTAAAAATTTATAAAATAACTATTAACAAATGAAATTAAAAAATAAGTTAAATAAAATCCATATAAAAATAATATATTCTTTTGTGAAAAAAAATCTTTATCTATTTTGAAGTTCAAAATTGAAAATATCAAAATTAATACAAGGGGATCATAATATTTATGGTAAATGGAAAATTGAGGCACCATCAAGACTAGTATCGTAAGAATTAATATATTTTTTTTAAAATCAATTTCTAAAAGTTTTAAAGAAAAAAAAGTTATAATTGGGATTAAAACTAAAAATAGAGTATTATTAGTAAATAAGAAGTTTGATAGATGTAAAAAAATACCACCGCCTGTAAAATTAATATCATAATTGAAATGTAAAATTAAAATAGGAGATATTAAAAACGTTAAAGCGAGCATTTTTACATCTATTTTTTTTGAAAAGTCAGAGATAAAAAATCTTTTATAGTACAGAATTGGTATCAAGTGAAATATCACAATAGATAAAATAATTGAAAGTTTGCTAAGATAATCAAAGTCTAATTTACTCCCTCCTACACCAATATTAATAAAAAATATTTCTAAAAAAAATAAATAATAGATAGCAGGAGTGGCTAATAAACAATTAAATATTATTACATTAAAAATTTTCGATTTTTTTTGGAGTCTTAAAAAAGAATAAATGAAAAAAAAAATTACAAAAATTGCAAAGCTAGGTCTTATATAAGCTGATAAAGCAAGAAAAAAAATATTTAAATATAAATATGAAATGTTATTTGAATTTTCATTAAATTTTAAAAAATAATATAAAGATATATTAAACAATAAAAGTCCAACCATTGCACTCTCTGGCCATATTGCATTAGATCTAAAAGAAGGGGAAAGGAATATAACGCAACTTAATAGAAAAAGAATTTTTTTTTCTATATTTAATTTTTTATGAAAACAAATTTTTAAGCATTTGTAAAAAAATGTTTGATTTAATATAATTATATTAAGAAGAATAAATCTTACAATCTCAATATCTAAAACTATTTTTTTAATACCAAAGATAAGTAATATATATATTGGGGAGATCCTAGATGGTGTCTCTAATTCGTCATATCTAAAAAAAGTGTATAAGAAATCATTTTCAAATAATTCGGCCTGTTTTGAGGAGTGATTAAAATCAAACTTTGGGCCTTGAGTTATATTTTCTCCTAAGAAGAATCCCAAAATAAGACTTAAATAAAGCAGAATAAAAATTGTGATATGATAGTTCTTTATTATAAAATCAATGTGTTTATTCATTTAAAATTTTGATATAGGAAACAAATATACAATTATGTTTCTTAAATACTATTAAAAAGTAAATATTAAGATTTTTCCGGATATTATTTTATTTTTTTATTTTATTATATAGATCGGTGGCACTCAACCATCCATTTTCAAGCCTAGGGCCTCCAAACCAATCACCACAAAATCCAAGACCAATTTTTTTATCCCAGTAACTTTGCACACTTAAAGGTTTTGAATTAGAGGAATATTTCCACCCATGTATATGGGTAAAATATGTCTTTCTGATTTTAATTTTTGTTAGTTTTTTAAACTTATTAATTAAAACGTTTGTGTAAAATTTTTTTTTATTTCTGTATTTATTAGTATGTTTTTTTCCATATTCAAAAGTACTTTGAAGTACCCATAAGTCTTTATTATATTTAAATCTTTTTTTTGAATTTTCTTTAGAAACCCAACCTAAAACTTTGTCATTGGTAAAAAAACTGCTCGCTTTATTTGATGTTTTATTGGTCATGAGTAAAACTGTGAGACTTGAGTTCATAATGACTTTATTTTTAAAAAGTTTTGTTTTAACGAATTTAGATGAAAGTTTTTTTGCTTGTGGGAAAGGAATCGATAAGATTAAATTTTTTGAATAAATATACTTATTATCTTTAAATTTAAGATACCAAAAATCTTTTTGCCTTTTTATTTCAGACAGTTCTGATTGAAAATTGCAACTAATTTTTTTAAGTAAAAATTTACTTATATCGTTATTTCCTTTGACGCCAATTAACTTAATGTGTTTTTTGTCTCTTTTGACTTTCTCATTTAAAAATTCATGTTTTCCCCTCCAATGTTTGAGAACTTTTTTTTTGATAAGTTTATTGGTAAAAGATTTAAATTCCTTTGATCTAGGTGATAAATATTGAAGACCGTGATCAAACCCTATCTTACCTTTATACCGTTTAAAAGAACTTCTGCCCCCAACACCTCTAGCTTTATCAAAAACTTTAACCAAATAATTTTTGTTTAAGTAGTTAGCAATAGTCGATCCAGAGATACCAGATCCGATAATACAATAATCTAACATTATTGAGATGGTTTAAAAATTAAACAAAGACCGTTATTACAGAATCTTTTACCAGTTTTTCCCGGACCGTCAGCAAATACATGCCCATGGTGTGCTCCACAATTTGCACAATGATATTCTATTCTTTTCATTCCAAAAGAATAATCTACTTTTGTATTAAAAGCTCCTGGAACTGCTTCTGTAAAAGACGGCCAACCTGTTCCGCTATCATACTTTGCAACAGAGTCAAAAAGTAAGGCTCCGCAGTTAGCACAGTGATAAGTACCTTTTCTCTTTTCGTT
This sequence comes from uncultured Pelagibacteraceae bacterium, assembly GCA_902602575.1. GTDB lineage: Bacteria > Pseudomonadota > Alphaproteobacteria > Pelagibacterales > Pelagibacteraceae > Pelagibacter. Next base: position 6,018 of record CACKRX010000008.1, read on the forward strand.
TAATAAAGAACTAGTAAATGCCCTTTCTGTTCCTTGATTAAACATTATATCTTTTTGTTTGCTTGAAAGATTTTGATTTATAATTTTTTTTGTAGCAGCATAAATTGTTTTTATTGGGGAACATAAAAATAAGAAAGAATAACTCAAAATTTTGAGAATGTTTCTTCTTTTTAAAATCATTAAAAATTATATTAAAGACTTTTGAGGTTTCATATCATTTTTCTTAATTCCAGCAACCTCAACTGGTTTTTTCATTGCGTCTCTTCTAAATGGCTCACCTAATTCTTGATTTAAAATAATCTCTATAAAGGTAGTAATTCCTTTTTTTTGATCTTCACAAGATTGTTTAATTGCCTTTGTTGTTTCCTCCATAGTTTTGCATGAAACACCTTTTAAACCACAAGCGTTGGCAACTTTTGCAAAACTTAGCTCTGGGTCTAATTCTGTTCCAATAAAGTTATCATCAAACCATAATATAGAATTTCTTTTTTCAGCGCCCCATTGATAATTTCTAAATATAACCATAGTAATAGCTGGCCACTCTTTCCTGGCGCATGAACTCATTTCATTCATACTTATTCCAAATGCACCGTCTCCAGCAAAACCAATCACTGGAATGTCCGGGCATCCAATTTTTGCGCCCAAGATTGCCGGAAATCCGTACCCACATGGTCCAAATAACCCTGGAGCTAAATATTTTCGCCCTTTTTCAAAAGTTGGATAAGCATTACCTATTGCGCAATTGTTTCCTATATCGCTCGAGATGATTGCATCTTTGGGAAGAGCATCTTGAATTGCTCTCCAAGCTTGTCTTGGAGACATTCTATCTTTATCTCTTTCTCTTGCCTCTTTATTCCAGACTGTACCAGGATCATCTTCCTCATGATCAAGTCCAGCTAATGTCTGTAACCAAGCAGATTTAGTTTTGTGAATTAAATTTTTTCTTTCATCTCGACCTGTATTACCAGCATCAGATGAGAGTTTATCTAAAATTTGTTGGGCAACCTGTTTTGCATCACCACATATTCCAACTGTAACTTTTTTTGTTAAACCTATTCTATCTGGGTTCATATCAACCTGAATTATAGTTGCATTTTTTGGCCAATAGTCGATTCCATAACCTGGTAAAGTTGAAAAAGGATTTAATCTTGTTCCTAATGCAAGAACAACATCAGCTCTTGAAATAAGTTCCATTGCAGCTTTTGAGCCGTTGTAACCTAGGGGTCCAACAGCAAGTGGATGGCTTCCGGGAAAACTATCATTGTGTTGGTAACCATTGCAAACTGGTGCATCTAATTTCTCTGCTAGCTTTTTACATTCTTCTATCGCTCCACCAATAACTACTCCTGCACCAGATAGTATTACAGGAAATTTTGCTTTTGATAATAAGTTTGAAGCTCTTTCAATTGCATCTTTTCCTCCACCTTGTCTCTCAAATCTGACAATTGGGGGAAGTTCTATATCTATAACCTGTGTCCAATAATCTCTTGGTACATTTATTTGGGCTGGCGCGGAACCTCTGATAGCTTTTTCAATTACTCTATTTAATACTTCGGCCATTCTAGATGGGTCTCTAACTTCTTCTTGATAACAAACCATGTCTTTAAATAAATTCATTTGTTCTACTTCTTGAAAACCACCTTGACCCATTGTTTTGTTCGCAGCTTGTGGAGTTACAACTAATAAAGGTGTGTGGTTCCAATACGCTGTTTTGATAGGAGTTACTAAACCTGTGATACCTGGGCCATTTTGAGCAATTACCATTGACATTTTTCCAGTTGCTCGAGTATAACCATCCGCAATTAATCCTCCGTTTGTCTCGTGCGCAACATCCCAAAAAGTAATACCAGCTTTGGGAAATAAATCTGAAATTGGCATAAAGGCAGAACCAATTATTCCAAAAGCGTGTTCAACTCCGTGCATTTGAAGAACTTTAATAAAAGCTTCTTCTGTAGTCATTTTAGTCATAAAAATTTTCTCTAATTTTTAATTGCAATCGAAAGATTATTATATAAATTCGGTGAAAGTTTCTACTAAGAAATCGTCACAATGGCAAAAACAGATATAATTATACACGATAAAAAAGATAATGTTGGCGTAATTGTTATAGAAAAAGTGACAAAAGGCCAAGATTGTGGTTGTTGGATAATGGAAGACGATACATCTTCAAAAGTTAAATCTGAGTCAGAAATACCCTTGGGCCATAAAATAGCATTACAGGATCTTAAAGAAGGTGACACCATAATTAAATATGGTCATGATATAGGAAAAGTGGTCAAATCTATTAAAAAAGGGGACCACGTTCATGTTCATAATGTAAAAACAAAAAAGTGGTAATATGCAAATTCCAAAGAGTTTTTTAGGTTTTAAAAGAGAAAACGGGAGAGCGGGAACAAGGAATCATGTAATTATTCTTCCAGTTGATGATATTTCAAATGCATGTGCTGAAGCAGTAGCTAATAATATTAAAGGAACAATTGCATTACCTCATTCCTACGGGCGTTTACAATTTGGTGCTGATCTTGAACTTCATTTTAGAACAATGATTGGAACTGGAAGAAATCCAAACGTAGCAGCAGTAATTGTAATTGGTATTGAGCCTAAGTGGACAAAAAGAATTGTTGATGCTATAGCAAAGACTGGAAAACCTGTTGAAGGTTTTAGTATAGAAGGAGTTGGAGATATAGACACAATTGCAAAAGTTTCAAAAAAAGCTCAAGAATTTTCTATGTGGGCTTCTGAAAAACAAAGAGAGGAATGTCCTATGAGTGATCTTTGGATATCAGTAAAATGTGGAGAGTCTGATACTACTTCAGGTCTTGCATCTAATCCTACTGTTGGAAATTTAATGGATAAACTTGAACCATTAGGTGTTCATTTATGTTTTGGAGAGACTTCAGAACTTACTGGGGCAGAAACTGTATGTGCAAAAAGAGGTAAAACTAAAGAAGCCCAAGATAAATTTATGAAAACTTGGAATTCATACAATGACTTCATATTAAAGGAAGCAACAAATGATTTGTCAGAAAGTCAACCTACAGCTGGAAATATTGCAGGTGGGTTAACTACAATTGAGGAAAAAGCTTTTGGTAATTTTCAAAAAATTGGATCTAGACAATTCATAGATGTACTAGAACCTGCTGAGGAACCAAGTAAAGGTAAAGGGTTATATTTTATGGATACGTCATCAGCCGCAGCTGAATGTGTTACACTTCAGGCTGCTGGAGGTTTTAACATCCATTTATTTCCAACTGGTCAAGGAAATATAATTGGCAATCCTATTGAGCCTGTAATTAAGCTTACAGCAAATCCGTTGACAGCGAAAACTATGAGTGAGCATATTGATCTTGATGTTTCCAAAATACTATCGAGAGAAATGAATCTGGATCAAGCAGGAGATGAATTAATAAAATCAACGATTAAAGTTGCAAATGGAAAACTAACTTGCGCTGAAGCTCTTGGTCACAAGGAGTTTGTAATGACAAAGTTGTATAGAAGCGCTTAATTAGATTACAGAATTAATAGCTTTATAAATTTTATCTTTACTCAATTCTCCTAAACTTCGATAGACTTCTTCATTATTTTTGTAAATAACAAGCGTGGTTTGAAATTGAATATTCAATTGTTTAGCAATTTCCTTTTCTCTGACGTCGAAGTTTAGATAAATAAGATTATTGAAATCTTTTTCAACATTCTTCAATGCTTTCATTTGACTAGCGCAAGATGTACAATATTTAATCCATGAACTTACAACTACAGTCTTTCCGTCTGACTGGGCTTTACTAAAAATTTCATTAGTAAATGTGGTTTTCTTTTCAGCTGCATTAACATGTAATGGGAATAAAATTATTAATAAAAAAATTATTTTTTTCATATACTTTTATATCAATTATTTTAAAAGCTTGAAACTATTTTTGTGAAGAAGGTGGAGCTGTGTATACAAATTTCTTTTTAAGATTTGATAAAAACCTTCTCAAAATTGCCGCACCAACACCTAATACAAGAGCCAACACAATTGAAAACAATCCATAAAGAACTGGAACATTTTTAGACAAATCTCTTACAAATTGGGAGATTGTTCCTAATGTTTTAGATCCGTTATTCGATGACTCTTTAATTATCTCCTCTACAAAGAAAGTATCGTATGCTATCGCAATTCCTACTAATAATAAAAGCATTGCTAAAATAGTTTTAAACTGAGAGCTATCAACTTTTTCTCCAATCTTTTGACCTATTTGAACCCCAAGTATAGAACCTAAAATTAAAACTGTTACTAATATTAAGTCAATCGTGCCGTAATTAAATGCATGGAGGATAGTAACTATTGCGCTTATAAATATAGTTACAAATAAAGAGGTTCCAGGAATTAATTTTGTAGGCATTCCTATAATATAAATCATTGCTGGCACGAGTATAAAAGCACCACCAACGCCAAGTATAGCAGCTATATAACCCACAATAAATCCCATTATAATTGGAGTAAAAGCACTTTCATAAAGTTTAGATTTTTTAAATCTCATTCTAAAAGGCAATCCTTGCAACCAATTATGTTCGTGCAATTTTTTTTTAACAATAATTTTTTTTCGGGCTCTGTCTATTTCAGTGACACCTTGAACCAACATCATAGTTCCAATAATTGCTAAAATGTACATGTACGCTAATGAAATAACGACATTAATTTTTCCAATATCTTGAAAATATGTGAAAGTCAAAATACCCAAGATAGTCCCTGCTGTACCACCAACTACAATCATTAAACCCATTTTATAATCAAGAGTTCCCTTTAAATAATGAGTGGTAGAACCTGATATGGATGTCCCAAGAATGTTATTTGCTTCATTTGGAACTGCATAAGCTGGCGGGATACCTAAAAAAATTAAAAATGGGGTCATCAAAAAACCACCACCAACGCCAAATAGTCCTGATAAAATTCCAACAACTAAACTTAAAAAAAAGATAAAGGGTAAGCTTACATTAACTTCTGCAATTGGAAGAAAGAACTCCATTGAGAACAATTATTCCCCAAAATTATTAAAGTCAACTGTTTGATATTTAAAATCCAAAGAAAGTACTAGATAACATTACTACCCAGTATGCTCCTAAACCTATATATAGAGCTATTTTAGTATTAATATTTGATAAAATTTTTAAGTTAAATATATGCTTGAAAGAGTTTGTGTGTTTTTGGAAATATTCAAGCATACTTATCAAGTACACCTTAAAAAGGATCTTTGCAAGAATTTTTTTAAAAAATAGTTGCTCCAAATACCTTAACAGAACCTCCTTCATCTCCGAGAACTAGTCTGCCTAAAAACTCACCTTCTTCTGTAGTGCTAGTCTGTTTAAATAAAACAGTTACGTGCATTCCTCGTCGTAAGCAACCAAAAGCTTTGAAATTATCTGCTAAACTTGAGATTAATTTATTACTAGCCCATTGTTTACCAAGCTCAACTTCATTAGCGCCGTAAAGCATTTGGGAAGAAAAGTCTTTGGTAAAACCACCATAATCCTTCATATTTGAAGATCTAATTAGATTTGACCAAATAGGATTAGCCAATTTAATAATTTCATCATCAGTCTTTGATGTGAAGCTCATAATTTAGAAGTCCTTTTAAGATGCCTTTTTTTTCTCTTTACCGTCTACTATGTGATAAACAGGTTTTTTTTCCATCGTAAACTTACCTGTTTCTGGATCTCTTCTTGATACTGTTAAACAATGCCAATTCTCATCATCTAATTTCATATGATCGCCTCTGTAGTAGTATCCTGGCCAACGAGTTTCCTCTCTAAATAACGTATGTTCAGTTACACATTGAGATGTTAAAGCTCTATGTTTCAACTCCCAAGCTCTCATTAATTGGTGGTAATCCTCAGCTCCTACATTTTCTAGGTCTTCTTGGAGCCAATCTAGTAATTCTAAACCTTTTTTAAGAAGATTATCATTTGTCATATAATTATTAGTAATTCCACCGCAATATTCATCCATGATTTTTTGAAGTCTTTGTAGTCCTTGTATAGGAGAGATATAACTTGGGGAAACTGTACCTCCGGTTATTTCATTCCTACCAACCGTATAATTTTCTAAAGGTTTATAAATTACTTCTTTTAAATCATTATATTGTTTTTCACTTAATTTAATATTATTAGCTTTTTTATCTTCGATGTATTTAACAGCAGCTTTTGCTGCTAGTCTTCCCTCTGTGAAAGAACCCGATGAAAATTTGTGAGCGCTTCCACCAACAGTGTCACCTGCTCCAAATAAACCCTCTACAGTCATCATTCTGTTATATCCCCAGAAATAATCGTCAGGTGCAATGTCCTCTGGACCACTTACCCATGCTCCTGAACATGTTGCATGTGAACCCATAACGTAAGGCTCTGAAGTTGTTAATTCTGGATTAGTATACTTTGGATCTATATTCTGTGATGCCCAAACTACAGCTTGACCGACTGTCATACCTAAAAAGTTTTCCCAGCCAATAGTTTCGAGATGGGGGTCTTGAAAAGCTTCTTTAGTTACCATGTGTATTGGTCCACCACCTGCTGCCACTTCTTGAATAAATGCATGATTTCTTAAACATGTTGGAGTTGGATGATGATCGATATATTCACCAACAAGTTTTTTTGTAGCGTCGTACCATTTTTTTTCATAATTCTCCCCGTTAGCATTTTGCGTGTAAGTTTTTAAATGTAAAAAATACGCACCAACTGGACCGTAACCATCTTTAAATCTGCAAAGTACAATTCTATTTTCCATTTGTGTCATCTTAGCACCAGCTGCTATAGGTAATGCGTAAGCAGAACCGTTACTCCAAGGTGCATACCAAGTTCTTCCCATTCCTTCACCAACTGCTCTAGGTTTAAATATATGTGACGCCCCTCCTGCAGCAATAATTACCGCTTTGGCTTTGAAAACATGATAGTCACCAGTTCTCATATTAAAACCAACTGCTCCAGCCACTCTGTTTTCATTTTCTTCATCTTTAAGAAGATGAGTTATCATAATTCTATTGTAAATTTTATCGGCTGACTTCTTTGCTGCTTCAGCAACTATCGGTTTATAACTTTCCCCGTGAATCATTATTTGCCACTTACCTTCTCTTTGATATCTGCCTGTGTCTTTATTTTTCATCATAGGCAATCCCCACTCATCGAACATATGAACAGTTGAGTCTACATGTCTTGCCATGTCATAACCTAAATCTTCTCTGACCAATCCCATCAAATCATTTCTGGCGTATCTGACATGATCTTCAGGTTGGTTTTCTCCCCATTGCATTCCCATATAACAATTGATTGCGTAAAGTCCTTGAGCTACTGCACCACTTCTGTCAATGTTTGCTTTTTCAACACAAATGATTTTTAAATTTCTTCCCCAGTGTCTAGCTTCGAACGTAGCGCCAGTGCCAGCCATACCACCACCAACAACTAATACATCACAGTCTTCAAAAATAGTTTTATTTTTTGGCATTAATAATAAACTCCTTTTTTAAAGGAGTTCTTATCTAATGTTGGAAGTTCTTTGTCAGTGTTTAAACCGTGCGGTTCATTGTAAAGAATTTGTGAATTAATTTCTCCTTGATTTGGTTTATCTCCATCAGCAAGTTTTGGAATAAACTTTCCCCAAGGCTTTGTTGTTATAGGAGATACAAAATCCTTTTCTGTTCCATTTCTAAACTTTATTTTCCATGAGATAGTTCCTTTTTCTTCTTCTCTTCTTACTCTTACGCTGTGACCCATTGGTGCAAAGTCAGCATAGCCCCTTACATCTATTGCATGATTGGGACAAGCTTTAACACAAGAGTAACACTCCCAACAAAAATTTGGCTCAATATTTTTTGCTCTTCTAATAGTTTTATCTATATGCATGATATCTGACGGACAGATATCAACACAGTGACCACAACCGTCACACCTAGTCATGTATACAAATGTTGACATTTATTTTATCTCCTTTTTTAATTCTAACATATTAATAGTGTTTTGGCTCTTCTCTTTTTATGCCGAGACCAAATTGTTCAGGAGCATCAGCAGGTGGTGGTAAGTTATCTCTTGAACCATCAGCCTCAGCTAAGTTTTTTTGTATTGCAGCTCCTGGTTTGTAAAACATATGAGCAAACTTAGACCAATAAACTCCTCCGAATAAAGCTATATTTGCAACTCCAAATAAAAATAGAAATAAAGTGTCCCATATAATTATTTCTTTAAATTGCAGATAAGACCAAATTAAACCAAAAGTAGCAGATGCTAAGAGTGCTAGAACAAATAAGTCTGCTGTTATTATTCTAAAAACCGAGTTTGCTTCAGCTGCAACATCTACTCTTAAAAAAAGCCAAAACCAATATCCACCTAAGCAGGTCATTATTGCTCCAACATGCCAGATAATTGGCCAAACGGTTGGAGTTTGTGAATCAGTGTAAAAAAATATCATCGCAGCAGAACCGACCCAAAAAAGGATTGTTCCATACATTCCTAAAACATGTGCAATTCTTCTTTTACCCCAACCAAGCTCAGCTGTTGTTCCAATATCATGAATTATTGTTTTGCCAATAACGGCTAGCCTTTCACCAGTGCCCAACTCTCTTTTTGCTGATTTTTTTGCTTTTTTAGCATTATTGAAAAAATATTTAACATTCTTTTTATGTATCATGTCTATTACTGTTCCTAAAATTACTAACCCAACCATAACGATTACAAAAGATTGAATTGCGATTATTGGGATTGTTTCAGCTAAAATTGCAAATGGATTAGTTGTAAACATAATTTTATAAAATTTTATTATTACTAATATACTTAAAAAAATAGTTCAACAGTGATTAAAGCGCACTATTTGCCCAATAAGAACATTATTTTTTAATTTTTCTGATATAATGTTGTTTTAAAGGTATAACACTTCTAACTCCACCTTGTGGGTTATCCACATCCCCTTTTCTTCTTGGAATCACATGTATGTGGCAATGAAAAATAGATTGGCCTGCAACCTTTCCGGCATTTGTTCCAATATTAAAACCTTCTACTGATTTATCTTCTGATATTATCTTTTTTTTTAATTTTTTGATGAGGTCATTACATGCTAAAATTTCTTTTTCACTTAATTCAAAATAATTTTCTATACATCTCTTTGGAACAACTAATGAGTGAAACTGTGAGACAGGATAACTATCAGAGGATGCATACGCAAGGTCATTTTCAAATATTAATTCATTCTGGTTAGTTTTACAGAATATACAAGGATTGTTAGGATCACTCATAATGATTTAAAATTTAAATATTTGTTTATTTTTTTATATCCAAAATTATTTTTACTCTTCCAATTTATCTCTTTGATGTATTTGACAGGTGTCACGCCTTTTCCTGATCCTATTAACATTATCTCTTCAAATTTTTTCAAATCTTTATAATAAATATCTTGAAATGAAATTTTAATCTTGCCTTTTAAATATTTAATTGTGTTTCCAATATAACAATCATTTTTTGGTGAGAAATACTCGTTATCTTTGAAAAACAAAATATTTGAGGTGCAAGTTTCTAAAATTTTTCCTTTATAAACTAAAGCTATATCAATTTTACTCGGGTCATATTTATTCAATTCTTTGAGAATCTTTTTATAATAAAGATTTTTTGTTAAGGGATCAATTCTTTTGTAATTTATGATTTTAAGTTGGAAATTTTTTTTAGGTTTAAGTCTTTTACGGATAGAAATTGATATAATTTTTTTTGTTAAAGCAACTCGAAGCAGATGATCATAATTAATATTTTTGTTAATATTTGAATGAATTAAAAGTTTAATATTTTTCTCAATATTTTTTGAATAAATTTTATATCTTTTTAGAGATTTAACTAAACTGTTGAAGTGACTTTTAAATAAAACAAGCTTACCAGGTTTCCTTACAAGTCTTATAGTTGTAAAGACTCCGTAAGATCCCCACAAATCTTTAAATCTTATTTCTTTTTGATTACTTGCTTGATAAGATTTTTTTGATAAAAAAATTGCCATTTTCGGTTAAGAATGAGTCAGGATGAAATTGAAATCCATAAATTTTATTTAAATTATCTTCAAAAGCCATCGCTGTATTAGTTTTTGTACATCGCATTGTAATATTGAGATTTTTTGAAAAATACGGTTCATTTAACTTTAATGAATGATATCTTCCAATATTAAAAACTTTATTCTTTTTAAAAATTTTACTTTTTCCATTAACTTTAATTTTTGATTGATATCCATGATATATTTTATTTTGTTGTCTGATTTTTCCACCCTCATTATATAATATCAACTGAAATCCTAAACATATACCAATCATTTTTTTTTTACCTTTATATTTGTTGTAAATTTTTGAAGTTTCTGGATAATCTTTTGGCGAACCAGGACCCGGAGAAAAAACTATCACATCTGACCTATTTAGTAATTTTTTATTTATGTCAAAATAATCAGAACAATGCACTTTATCGAATTGAGAAAATTGATGAACTACATTCCATGTGAAAGAGTCTTGGTGATCAATAATATATATCATTTAAATAACTCTAATAATGATTTTGCTTTGATATAGTTTTCATTAAATTCTTTTTTGGAGAAACTATCCAATACAACGCCTGAGGCTGCTGATATCTCTGAAATATTTTTGAAATTTAGAATTGATCTTATTATGATATTAAACCGCATATCCATATTAAACTTAATAAATCCAAAACTTCCTGTAAAAATATTTCGTCCCTCTTTTTCTTGACTATTTAACAGTTGGATTGTTCTTATCTTTGGACATCCTATAACAGACCCACCGGGCATCATAGATTTAATAATATCTTTAAGATTGATATTCTTTTTCAATTTACCCTCTATTGTAGATACATAATGATACAAATGTTTATATTCCTCTACGTATTTTTTTTTTTTAATTATTACACTTCCTGGTTTGCAAATTTTTGATAAATCATTTCTCTCCATATCTACAATCATATTATGTTCTTTTGTCTCTTTATTGTTGTTTTTAAAGAAACTGAGAGCTTTAGATTTATTTAAATTTTGATTTTTTTTTAGTGTTCCAGCTATTGGTTTCGTTGTTACCTTTGATCCTTTCTTTTCTATCAAAGTTTCAGGAGAGCAGCTAACAATAGAATAATTCTTATCTCTAATCATAAAGGACTCTGGTGAGGAGTTTACCTTCATTAACCTCCAAAAAAAACTAACTGGATCTATCTCAGATTTATTCTTGTACTTTGTGCAAATTTTTATTTGATATGTCTCACCTGCTCTTATTTTTTTAGAAAAAAGATTGAAGATTTTTTTGTATTTTTCAAAGTTAATATTAACTTTAAATGGTTTTAATATTTTAGTTTGATTAAAGTGGTAATGGAAACTCTGTTTCTTGAGTGTTGAAGATATTTTAACTTTTTTTGATAAAGTAATTATAGTTTCTGGCTTATAGAAAAGACCCTTGTAGAATCCGTTCTTTTTTTGATTTTTAATTCTAATATTTAGCAAGTTGCACAATATTTCATAACCAAAAAAACCTACATAAAGGTCTTGCTCTCTTTTAAATTTTTTTTTTGTTATATTATTTAAAAATTTTTTTATATTTGAGTTGTTAAGAACTATTCTCTTTGAAAAGTCTGTAAATATTTTATATCCATCTTTATATTTATAGATGATCATAGGTTTATCTGATTGATATAACTTTTCCAGATAAGGACTAAAATTTGATTTATGCTTTTTGTAATCTATCAATTGCTTGCTCTTTAATTGGTAAGTGTATTAAACCTGCAAAAATAGATAATGCAATTGCTAAATACCACGCATAGTTATATGAGCCATACATGTCATAGAATAGTCCTCCAAGGTATGCCCCAAAAAAAGATCCAATCTGATGACTTAAAAAAACTAAACCATATAAAAGGCCAAGATACTTAGTCCCAAAAATATGCGCTACAATTCCACTCGTAGCTGGAACAGTTGATAACCATAAAAAACCAAAACTAGCACCGAATATTATTGATGAAATAGTGCTTGGTGGTAAGAAAATAAAAAAACAAATTGAGACACCTCTTAAAAAATAAATAGAACTTAAGATAATTTTTTTACTCATCTTTGTAGATAAATAGCCACTTAACAAAGAACCAATGATATTAAAAAAACCTATTAAAGATAAAATCATCGCTGCTGTCCAATCATCGAGACCTCTGTCTGCTACATATTTGGGTACATGGGTCCCTACTAAAGTAATATGAAAACCACATACAAAGAATCCTGAAACCAGCAAAACATAACTTTTGTTCCGAAATGCTTCTTTAAGAGCATCTAAAGATCCTTGATCATTGTGAGCTTCATTCATTTCATCTAGCTTTGGTGATCTAACAAAATAAGCAAACATTAATCCTATAGATAGAAATATCATGAAATAAAAAAGGGTATTTACCCATCCATTACTTTGTAAAGAATAATTTGTAAAAAGTGGTGAAAGAAAATAACCAAAAGAACCAACGGCTGTGACAATACTCATCGCAATTGTTCTATTTGAAAGTGGAAAATGTTTACCAACAATTGACATTGGGATACTAATTGCTGTACCTCCGCAACCAATACCAATTAAAACTCCTAAACTAATTTGAAAGTAAATCCCAGTATTAGGACCAGCATATAAAAAATAAACTCCAAGAATATAAAAAAGAAATGCAATGATAATTGATTTGTGACCTCCATATTTATCAGCAAGAATCCCAAAAATTGGGCCAGATAGTCCCCAACCCAACATTTGAATACCTATAGCTAAACCAAATTCAGTATTTGAAATTCCTAAATCATTATTAAAGTCAATGAAAAACATTCCAAAAACTTGCCTTACACTCAAAGACATTAAAACTACTACACATGCGCAAATCAATGTCGTAAGAGCTAGTTTATTTTGAATAAATTTTTCTGAACTCATTTGATGAATTTAAGAGATCTTCTTAAATCTTCAATCAAATCTTTTGGATCTTCTAATCCGATATGTAATCTTACTATATGCTCATCTTTTGATAAATTTAAGTAAGATCTGTCTCCTTGTTCTCTAATTTCTTGATGTAATGCCAAACTTTCAAAACCTCCCCAACTATATCCATATCCAAATAATTTTAGAGAGTTAACAAACTTTATAACATTCTTTTTAGATGATTTAATTCTTAAACCCATTAAACCAGATGCTCCTTTATAATATTTTTTCCAAAGGCTGTAGTTTAAGGAACCCTTTTTAAATGGATATAAAAGTTTAATTTTTTTGTGCTTAGACAAGAAACTTGCAACTTTCATGGCATTCGATTGATGTCTATCCAATCTCACATCTAAAGTTCTTAAACCTCTAGTTACTAAGTAAGCATCGTCAGGTCCCATTCTAAGTCCTGTAATTTTTTCAGCTAGTTGAACCTTTTTGAAAACTTTTTTGTTTACTGCTAAACTGCCACCCATTACATCAGAGTGTCCAGAATAATATTTGGTAGCTGAAACAATAGACATATCAAAACCTAAATTAATTGGCTTAAGAAAATATGGTGTCCCCCAAGTATTATCAATTGCAGTAAAAATCTTATTTTTTTTTGCTATAGAAACTATTTTTGTTAAATCTTGAAACTCAAAGGTATTACTACCAGGACACTCAACAAATATGAGTTTAGTTTTTTTATTTATATTCTTCTTAATTGTATTCAAGTCATGTGGATTATAAAATCTTGTTTTGATATTAAACTCCTTTAAATAATCTTTGGTTAATAATCGAGTTGGGCTATAAACAGGATCTGCAACTATAATTTCATCACCGGGTCTTACAATACTAAATATTGCTAAAAAAACTGATCCAAATCCAGTTGGTGTTAAAAAAACATGATATGACTCTTCCAATTTTGTCAAAATTTTTGATAGAGTATGTGTCGTTGATGTTCCTTGTCTCCCATAGTCATGATGACCGCCGGTTGGATCTTTAATATTTCTCTTTTGAGTTTTTCTAATATCTTGCATGGACTTAAAAATAATAGTTGATGCCCGCACCACAGGCGGATTTACCGACTGATTGTGAAAATCTTTTGCAGTGTGTTTTAAGAATGTTTTAAAAGAATAGCCCATAAAAAAAATTGAATACTAACGGGGACAATGCTATATCCCATATATAAGTCAATAAAATAATAAACAGGAGATAATGATGGGTTATCCAAAGAAACACAGAGGCCGAAGGAAAATGGGCTCAAAAAAAAGAAGAGCAAGAAAAAAAAATAAGAAAAAATAATTCAGCTCAAAATGGATAATATTAAAAAGGTCAAGGCCTTAAGTATTTGGATTTTTATAGTTCCGTTTGTAGCTACAAATACTTGTTTAATTTTGATTACACAATTTCACGAACTTTTTCCCAATAAAGAAAATATAATACATTTCACATTTCCCTATATAGATGGTGGGGCCTCTATTAGTAGAACGGCAAGATATTTTCCAACTTATTTAGTTTTTAAGCCCGCTATGTTTTTAACGGCTTATTTATTAATTAAATATTGGATATATAATAAACAAATTATACTAAACATTCATGGAAATCATAAACATTTAAAAAAGATGCTTTTCTTCGGAATTGGATCTGCAATTTGTCTTGTAATCCATTCAATCTTTCTTGGAATAAAGTTTGATATTGACGCGTACAAACTTTTTAGACGTGTAATAATGTTAGCATTCATCATATTTGAGATAGCCGCACAAACTTATTTTGTTTTAATTTTTTACTCTATTAAATCAAAACTTAAATCATTTATTAATGAAACATACCTCAAATGTAAGGCTGTTTTAGTGTCAATTTTAATTTTTGTGGGTATTCTTGCCTTACCTTTAGTGAGTATGCCAGGTAACAAACATCTCAAACATGCGTTAGAATGGGATTATTTTTTAGGGGTTATTACCTTTTATATATTTACTTTTTTATTATGGAAAAAAAAGAATAATTAGTTTTTTATCCAACCACCACCTAAGACTTTATAACCATTTTTATTTTTTTGATAAAAAACACATGCTTGACCTGGTGAAACACCAAATTCATCCTCCATTAGATTTACTTTAGCTTTTGAACCTGATAACTCAACTTTCGAAGGAATTAACTTTCCTGTTGATCTAATCTTTACATAAATTTGTTCGTTTAATTCGTTATTTTCACATAAGATATTAAGATTATCTAAATTAATAATTCTTTTTGCTAAATATTTTTTTGCCCCAACAGTTATTTCATTATTCTTTGGATCAATTTCTATAACATATAATGGATCTTTATCAGAAACCTTGATGCCTCTTCTTTGTCCAATTGTAAAATTTACTATTCCATCATGAACCCCAATTACTTTTCCCTCAATATTTTTGATATTTCCTTTTACAAACGCTTTAGGTTCAAATTTTTTAATTACAGATGAATAGTCACCATTAGGGACAAAACAAATATCCTGACTATCTGGTTTATCTGCTACATTTAAATCGAGTTTTTTTGCAATTTCTCTTGTTTCATCTTTCAGTAAGTTTCCCAAAGGAAATCTTAAAAAGTTAAGCTGATCCCTCTTTGTATTGAATAGAAAATAGCTTTGATCCCTATTATGATCCTCTGCACGATACATTTCATTTTTTTTTCCATCAAATATCGATCTTACATAATGACCAGTTATCAAGGCATCTGCTTTTAAATCTTTTGCTTCCATAAAAAGATCTTTAAATTTTACTGTTTGATTACACTGAACGCACGGTATTGGAGTTTCACCTTTTAAGTAACTCTCTACAAAATTGTCAATTACACCCTCTTTGAATTTATTTTGATAATATAATATCTTGTGATCAATATCTAATTTATGAGCAACTCTTTTTGCATCCAATATATCTTGTCCAGCGCAACATTGTTTTGATTGAGAAACTTGTTTAGTATCGTCGTATAGTTTAAGTGTAATGCCGATAACTTTGTAACCTTCTTTTTTCATTAGTCCTGCAACCGTTGATGAATCTACCCCCCCTGACATTGCAACCACTACGACTGTATCTTTTATTTTTTTGTCGATTCCTAATGAGTTTAATTTGTTTTTCATAAACTTTAAAATTATACTATTTTTATTTAAAAAACTAAATTAAATGATTTTAGATTATGAACCAGGTGACAAAGTGATTAATCCTAAAAATAAAGATTGGGGTATAGGCCAAGTTCAATCGATTATAAAAGAAAAGGTTACTGTAAATTTTGAAAATGTTGGTAAAAAAGTAATCAAAGCTAATTTAATTGAATTAACAAAGATTTGATAAAAAATGGATTTAAAAGATAAAAAAAAAATTGTGCTAGATTTAATTGGTACTTTCCAAACAGCAAGTGAATTATCTTTATCATTAAGAAAAAAAGGTCTTAAAGAAACCATTAAAGAAGATAATACTCCAGTTACAAATGGGGATCTTGAGGTTAATAAGTTATTGATAGATAAGATTAGCAAGTTAACACCGGATATTCTTATTGTTTCTGAGGAAACTTCCACAAATAAAAATTTAGATAACCTCTCAACTTTTTGGCTTATCGATCCAATAGATGGCACTTTTGATTATATTAACGATAAAGACGAATTTACTTTAAACGCTGCTCTTATTATTAACAAAGTTCCTGAGATAGGTATTATCAGTGCTCCAGCAAAAAATAGATTATTTTACACATATGGTGATGGGAATTCATTCGAGATTATTAATGACAAAGCTCAATTGTTAAACACTAAAATAAATACCAAAGATCAAGAAAATATTAA
>CACKRX010000009.1 GCA_902602575.1 uncultured Pelagibacteraceae bacterium
TTGTATTGGAGGTAATATTAAATCTCGCTAACCTCAAAGCAACACAAATTACATAAATCAAACAAACTAACCACCCAACTCTACCAAGATTATTTAATGACCAAAAATACATTATAAAAGCTGGAGCAACCCCAAAACTTATAACATCTGTTAAAGAGTCAAGTTCTTTACCAACTTCTGATGTTCCTCTGATAAGTCGTGCAATTCTTCCATCAAGACCATCTATAATCCCAGCAACTAATATTGCTAGAACTGCAAAACCAAACCTCCCGTCAAAAGCAAATTTAATAGACGTTAAACCTATACATACACCTACTAGTGTAAACATATTAGGTAATATTGATCTTGTTTTCTTGTTCGCAACTAATTTGAAATTTTTGTTTTGTTGTTCCATCTTATTTTTTTGCAATCAATGTCTCGCCAGCCACTGCTCTTTGATTTACTTTTACTAAAGGTTTGTAATTTTCAAAGTATATGTCCGCCCTGCTACCAAATCTAATCATTCCTATTCGATCACCTTGGTTTAGTTTTTCCCCTTTGTCTGTCTCAGTAACAATACGCCTAGCAATCAAACCAGCTATCTGAACAACTACAACTTGATCACCATTATTATTTTTTATTTTATAATAATTTCTTTCATTGTCTTCACTAGCTTTGTCTAGAGATGCATTTAAAAACTTGCCAGGTTTATATAAAATTTCCTCAATTTCTCCACTACATGGAATTCTGTTTACATGACAATCGAAAACATTCATGAACACGCTTACTTTGGTAAATTTTTTATTCTCTAACGAAAGTTCTGAAGGACCATTAACCTCTTCTACTTTTATCACTAATCCATCAGCTGGACTTACAAGATAATTTTCATCATTTATTGGGTATCTGTCTGGATCTCTAAAAAAATAGTAAACCCATATTGTAAGAATAATACCTATTAAGCCCAAGAAACCACTTATTAAATATAAAACAAGTGTTCCAAGTCCAAAGATTACTAAAAACTTATAACCCTCGTTATGTATTTTCGGAAAAACTTTATCTATCATAATCCTTTATTTGATAATTTCTGATTAATATGTATATAAAAAGCAGAAATTCAATTACTAAGATTTATACATAAATATGAGCAAAATTAAGGTCAAAAACCCAATCGTCGAGTTGGATGGCGATGAAATGACAAGAGTAATCTGGGAGTTTATTAAGAATAAACTTATATTACCGTATCTTGATTTGGGTATTGAGTATTACGATCTTGGTATGAAAAGCAGGGATGACACTTCAGATCAAATAACTATTGATTGTGCGAACGCAATTAAAAAAAATGGTGTGGGTATTAAATGTGCGACAATTACCCCTGACGAAGCACGTGTAAAAGAATTTAATTTAAAAAAAATGTGGAGATCCCCAAATGGTACAATCAGAAATATTATTGGAGGGACTGTTTTTAGAGAACCTATTATTTGTAAAAATGTTCCAAGATTAGTGCCTTCATGGACAGATCCCGTAATTATTGGAAGACATGCATTTGGAGATCAATATAGAGCTACTGATTTTAAAGTACCTGGAAAGGGAAAACTTGAAATTAAGTGGACATCTGAAGATGGTAAAGATACCAAAAATTATGAGGTATTTAATTTCCCAGGATCAGGAGTGGCCTTATCAATGTACAATTTAGATAAATCAATAGAAGATTTTGCTCGATCTTGCTTTAACTATGGATTGATTAAAAAGTGGCCAGTTTACCTATCAACAAAAAACACGATTTTGAAAACTTACGATGGAAGATTTAAAGATATATTTCAAAGTATTTTTGAAAAAGAATTCAAATCGTCATTTGAAAAGAATAATTTAACATACGAACATAGGCTTATAGACGACATGGTTGCTTGTGCAATGAAGTGGAGTGGTAAATATATTTGGGCTTGTAAAAACTATGATGGTGACGTTCAATCAGATACTGTTGCTCAGGGATATGGTTCTCTTGGACTTATGACAAGTGTACTGCTTGCACCAGATGGGAGAACAATGGAGGCAGAAGCTGCTCATGGAACTGTCACTAGACATTACAGAATGCATCAACAAGGAAAAGAAACTTCAACAAATCCTATAGCATCAATTTTTGCTTGGACTAGAGGACTTGCTCATAGAGGAAAATTAGATGCAAATGATGAGCTAATAAAATTTGCAAATACGTTAGAAAAGGTTTGTATTGATTGTGTTGAAAATGGATCAATGACTAAAGACTTAGCAATTTTAATAGATTTAAATCAAGAATACCTTACTACAAATCAGTTTCTTGATACAATCGATGGAAATTTGAAAAAGAAGTTAAATTAAACTTTTAATCTTTTCAAAACTTTCATCTATTTTATTTAAATGAACTCCACCAGCTTGGGCAAAATCAGATCTACCTCCACCACCTTTTCTACCAAGAATTTCTGAACCAGATTTAACAAATTTTATTGCATCATACTTTTTAGTTAAAGAGTCTGTAACTCCTACTGCTAAACCAATTTTATC
Organism: uncultured Pelagibacteraceae bacterium; assembly: GCA_902602575.1. Classification (GTDB taxonomy): domain Bacteria; phylum Pseudomonadota; class Alphaproteobacteria; order Pelagibacterales; family Pelagibacteraceae; genus Pelagibacter. Next base: position 2,518 of record CACKRX010000009.1, read on the forward strand.
ATCTTTAATTGCATATATAACAACAATCCCTTCTTTAATATCTTTCTTACCTTGATCAACAAGTCTTCTTAATTCTTTAAAAGGTAAGTCATCTATTTTTTGAAATCTAATATTTATCTTTTTAATATTTTGGTCTTTTACAATATTTTTTTTCTTATCTGATAAAATACTCTTTATTGTTATTTCCTCTAATTGTTTTGTCAGCTCCTTAATCGTAATTTTAAGATCCTCAGATTTTTTAATTGGTTTTCCTCCAAGCTTGGTGATTTCACTCGATAACGATTTGATAGTTTCTTCATTTTTTTGAGAAGACAAACTAGACATCTTATCTTTTGACTTTAGATATTCTTCAAGTTGTTTATCTCTTAATGCTTCAACTCGTCTAACGCCCGCTGCTATTGACGACTGACTAACTACTTTAAATTTACCAACCTCACTAGTGTTTTTTACATGAGTTCCACCACAAAGTTCTGTTGAAAAATATTTGTTACCTTCCTCACCCATAAATACAACTCTAACTTCATCTCCATATTTTTCTCCGAATAAAGCCATTGCCCCTTGTTCAATTCCCTCTTCAGGAGTCATTAATCGTGTAACGACTTCTGTCTTTAAATTTACAAACTTATTCACGTTTTCATCAATTTTTTTCATTTCTTCATCTGTAATTGGCTTCATATGACTAAAATCAAATCTTAACCTGTCTGGCGCAACTAATGATCCTTTTTGCATTACATGTGTTCCTAAAGTTCTTCTAAGAGATTCATGTAATAAATGTGTTGCTGAGTGATAAGCTTTTATATTTTGACGTCTTTCTGAGTTTATTTTTAATTCAACATTATCTTTAAGTTTAATTGTTCCTTTTGAAACTTTACCAAAATGAACAAATAAATTTCCAATCTTTTTTTGAACGTCAGTTACCTCAAATTCGTTTTCGCCTGAAGTTATTGTACCTTTGTCACCAACCTGACCACCGGACTCCCCATAAAAAGGAGTTTGATTTAAAATAATTTGCCCTTCTTCTCCTTCTTTTAATTTTTGAGTTTCTTTATCATTTTTAATAATTGCAGTAATACTTCCCTCGGCATGATTGGTCTCATAACCTAAAAATTCAGTAGGACCAATTTTCTCTTTAAGATTAAACCAAATTTCACTGACTGAGCTATCTCCTGAGCCTTTCCAATTTTTCTTTGCAAGCTCTCGACTTTTTTTCATCATCTCGTCAAATTTTTTATTATCTACTTGAAGAGATTTGTTCTTAAGAATATCTTCAGTTAAATCTAACGGAAAACCGTAAGTATCATAAAGTTTGAAAGCAACTTCTCCAGGAAGAACCTTGTCTATTTTTGAGATTTCATCATCTAAAATTTTCATACCTCTTTCTAATAAAACCAAAAATTTTTCTTCCTCCATTTTCAAAGTTTCTTTGATAAGTGACTCTGCCCTTTTTAACTCTGGATAATTTTTAGACATTTCCTCTAAAAGAGTTTTAAAAATATTATAAAAAATTGGTTCTTTAGATCCTAGTAAATGTGAGTGTCTCATTCCTCTTCTCATAATTCTTCTTAGTACATAGCCTCTTCCTTCATTAGATGGTAATACACCTTCAGCAAGTAGAAACGAACTTGCCCTTAAGTGATCAGCTATTACTTTAAAACTTGATAAATTATTTTCGTTTGGTTTAACTTTTACAGTTTCTGAAATTGAATTTATCAATTTTAAAAAATGGTCAGTTTTGTAATTATCATGTGTACCCTGAAGGAGAGCTGCCATTCTCTCAAGACCCATACCTGTATCTACCGAAGGTTTAGGTAAATCTATTCTTTTATCTTTTGAAACTTGTTCATATTGCATAAAAACTAAGTTCCATATCTCAATATATCTATCACCATCTTGGTCTTTGCTTCCAGGTAGTCCGCCTTTTAAATGGTCTCCATGATCATAAAAAATTTCAGAACAAGGGCCACATGGACCTGTTTCACCCATTGACCAAAAATTATCTGAAGTAGAAATTTTGATTATTCTATTTTCACTTAAGCCTGATATTTTTTTCCAAAGTTTAAATGCTTCTTCATCTTCATTATAAACAGTGAAATAAAGTCTATTTTTATCTAATCCAAAATCTTTAGTTATTAAATTCCACGCAAGTTCTATTGCTCTTTCTTTAAAATAATCCCCAAAAGAAAAGTTTCCAAGCATTTCAAAAAATGTATGGTGTCTTGGTGTATATCCAACATTCTCTAAATCATTATGTTTTCCACCTGCTCTTACACATTTTTGTGAAGTAGTGGCTCTTTTGTAATCTCTTTTCTCTAATCCAGTAAAAACATTTTTGAACTGAACCATTCCAGAATTTGCAAACATCAACGTTGGGTCATTGTTGGGAACAAGGTTGCTAGACTCAACTATTTTATGATCATTTTTCTCAAAATATTTGAGAAAAGTATTTCTTATTTCATTTAAGGTTTTTTGAGCCATATTTTTAAAATACATTTTTTTTATTTTAAGTCTATAAACTTGCTAAAAATTAAAAAAATAGGATCAAAATTATTGAGCTCTATAACCTTTTTGGATCATGCATTGGTCAAAATAAGCATCATTTCTAGCTATAGCTTCCCAGGCAATTGCTATTTCATCAGGAGCGCACATTAAAGGATTTCTGCAGATATAAGTTGGAGCATTTAGATTAGCTAAGTTGCCACAAGTTCTTTTATCAATCTCTAAACGTGAATTATTACCAGACTGATGAGTATAAGTTGTACATGATGCTAGTACGATAAGTAATAGACTAGCTAAAAATAATTTTTTCATTATTTTTTATATTCTACCAAAATTTGATCTATAATCAAAAGATCTGTTTGTACACTTTTGAGTTGAGATTTATCTATGGGGAAAAAGGCGCCTGTTACAGCGCCTTTTCTTAACTAATAATGACTATTTAGCTAATTCTTTTTTGCAGGAGGAGTCTCTTCTTTTTGGCTCGCTTCTATTTTCTCCTGATCAAGTGGATTACCTTCAATTTTTTTAGTAATCACACCTGCTTTTTCTCTAATTGCCATCTCTATTTCAGCGGCAACTTTTGGATTTTGTTCTAAGTAAATTTTGGCATTTTCTCTTCCTTGGCCAATTTTCTCACCTTTGTATGCATACCAAGCACCAGATTTTTCAACAATCTCTGCTTTTGCACCAAGGTCAATTAATTCACCTACTTTACTAATTCCTTTTCCATACATTAGATCGAACTCAACTACTTTAAATGGTGGAGATACTTTGTTTTTAACAACCTTAACTCTTGTAGAGTTACCAATGATTGCATCTTTATCCTTTATCGCACCAATTCTTCTAATATCCATTCTTACAGATGAGTAGAATTTTAATGCATTTCCACCTGATGTAGTTTCAGGACTTCCAAACATAACACCTATTTTCATTCTGATTTGGTTAATGAAAATCATCATTGTGTTTGTGTTTGATATTGAGCTAGTTAATTTTCTCAAAGCCTGACTCATTAATCGTGATTGAAGACCTACGTGATGATCACCCATGTCCCCTTCAATTTCAGCTCTTGGTGTTAATGCTGCAACTGAGTCAATAACTATTACAGAAATAGAACCTGACTTAACAAGTGTGTCTGCTATCTCTAGTGCTTGCTCACCAGCGTCAGGTTGAGAAATTAATAATTCCTCTGTATTTACACCTAATTTTTTTGCATATACTGGATCTAAAGCATGTTCTGCATCAACGAATGCACATATTCCGCCTGATTTTTGAGCTTCAGCGACTACTTGAAGAGCAAGTGTTGTTTTTCCAGAAGACTCTGGACCATAAATTTCAACAATTCTTCCTTTCGGTAATCCACCAATACCTAAAGCTAAATCTAGGCTTAGAGAGCCTGTAGAAATAGACTCTATATCCATAGCTTTTTTTTGACCAAGCTTCATTACAGAACCTTTTCCAAAATTATCAGTAATTTGACTGATAGCTGCGTCTAGAGCTTTGTTTTTTTCTTTATTTTCCAAGTCTTTATCTTTTGCGGTTTTAACCACTTTTAAGTTATTTTTTGTCATTTGATGCCTTTTTTTTATTAATTATTAACATACGAATCATGCTTTTAAATGTACACATTTTGTTCTCATTAGCAAGAATTAAATAAAAAGCTCTAAATTACTTAATAATATTAAGATATTTTGCGTTCAAAAGACCTACTGATTTTAAAAGCTCTAACTGTGACAATAGGAGGTTTCTTTCTGAATTAGCTAGATTAATTCTGGCTGTTAAAAGAATTGTATTTGATTGAATAACATCAAGTGTGGTTCTTCCAAGTCCAGTTTCATACTCAACAGTTATTCCTTCGTGAGCAATTTCCGCAGCTTTCACCTGAGCACGAACAGACGATAGTAAACTATCTGAAGATTGAAATTTAGACCAAGCACTAGCAACGTTTGTTTCATTAGTTCTTACAGCATTATCTAAAAGTAATTGTTTTCGATTTTGTAAATTTTTGCTTCTTTCAAGAGATGCTGAATTTTTTCCTCCTTGAAATATTGGCCATGAAATTTCAGCACTTACTGTCTCTTGTTCTCTTTCATCATACGATGAGCTAAAATCGTCTGACTTTGAAGACTTAGCTGAAATTGTTGCTGAAGGTGAAAATTCTGAAAGAGCAATTTTAACATCCTTTTCAGATTGATCATACTCTAGTTTAGCGATTGTAAGATTAGGATTGTTCCCTTTTGAAATTTGAATTGCATTTTGAAGAGATGTTGGAATTTGAAATTCTATATTTACATCTTCACTTAAACTCTCAATATCATTTAGTGGACCTATAATTTTTTCATAAAGAAGTTTTGCAGTAACCAAATCGTTTTGAGAGTTGATAAATTGAGCTTGTGCTCCGGCTAAAGATGACTCAGATTGAGCTAAGTCTGCTAAAGTAATTATTCCGCTTTCAAGTCTATTTTGATCAGTTTCAACTTGTCTTTCTAATAAATCTAAGTTTTCTTTATTTATCTTAAATTTCTTATTTGCTAAAATAACTCCTGTAAATGCTTCAGCAGCACCTAATATAACTTCTTGTTCTTTCTTTAATAATTTTGCTTTTGCTAAATTTACTCCAATTTTACTTTTTTCAAGATCTGCTTTTCCGCCTAAACCCTGAAAAACTTTTTGCTCTATCGTGACAGTTTGAGTTTCGGTATCTACATCAGTAATAGCAGCACTAGTTCCATCACGATCTGTTAATTTTTTGGTAGTTGCTTCACTTTTGGTTCCAGTTATTGTAACAGACGGCAAAAACTCGCTTTTTGAAATTTTAAAATCCTCCTCAGAGACTAAAATATTTTTTCTTTCTGCATTCAATTCTGGATTACTTAAATAAGCATCTTGCAATGCTTTATAAAAATCTGCTGCATACAAATTTTGTATCGAAAAAAATAAAATTAAAAATATTATTCTTAAAGAATTAAGCATGTTTTAATTTTACCTTTTTAATTTGATGGTTTTCATTAAGATCAATAACCGCTGAAGAATATTTTGGGGCATTCTTAAACATATTTTGAGTTATTCTTTGATAAGTCATCATAAAAGTTTCAACTTCTTTCTCATTCATTATCTTAGAGTTTTTTTTAGTTCCACTTTTCATTTTCAGTTTTTTTTCTTGTTTCAATCTCCATTTTTTTAACAATTTAAAATTTTTGGCTTTTAAATATAACAGACTATCTAGCTGATCAAAGAGTTTTGAATATTTCGATTTAAGTTGATTATTAACATAACTTCTCCAAATCTTTTTTTTGTCTGCATTTTTTTCTAAAATATTCATTGGTCTATTTAAAGATTTTTTATTTTCAGGTTTAGCACCGACACACCAACCCTCCAAAATTAAAATATCTGGTTTCTTTTTTAACTTGAACCAACTATTTTTTTTACACCTGTCATCAATTGACTTATCAAATTTTGGAATACTAATTGATCTAAATGTATTTTTTTTAACTTTCCTAAAAAGATTAGTCATTAATTGTATGTCGTGGGTGCCTGGAACCCCTCTTGTAATTAACAAAGGATGTTTATTTTTCGACAACAAAATTCTTTCTTTTCTAGTTTTATAAAAATCATCAATAGAAATTTTAAAAACTCGTAGTTTAAAATACTTGATTAGTACTAATCTTAATAAAGTTGAAATTGTTGTTTTTCCAGTCCCCTGGCCTCCTGCGAGACCCACGAGCAAAGTTTTTTTATTTTTCCTTTTTTTGTTAATCCAAAAACATAAAGGAATTATATGAGATTTTATCATTTGATCTTTGTTTTTAAACTTTTCTTTTTTTGTTTCTTGTGACTGTATGTATTTGACACAATCTTTTCTTACCTTTTCAAAACACTCTCTATAACTTTGCATTTTATTTTTTTTGGTCTAATGGGTGGTTTTCACCATTATTGACTGGAACATCTTTTAAAGCAAAAGTATCTATGTCGTCAATACATGCGATGTTTATTCCGTAAATTTTTGGGTTAATTCTTGGTCTATTGTGAGTATGAATACCACATATAGAACAGAAATAGTGTTTGGCAACTTTTGTGTAATATTGGTAAAGTTTTAATATTTTTTCTCCCTTAATTAATTTGAAATCGTTTTCCCCTACTACACCAATTATGTATCCTTTTCTTTTGCATAAAGAACAATTGCATCTCATGAATTTTTCAATACCTGTTTCAGGTATTTTTACTTCAGCTTCAACTTCACCACAATGACATGTTAATTTTTTTATCATTTTTCAATTCTATCCATCTTGTGATTTTTACCATCGTTCACTCTCACATTAAGTTCAAATAATTCTTTGGTTGATATATCTTCCAAACATCCAACGTTCACTCCATATGTATTTGGATCACTCCTTCTTAAATTATGGGTATTTATTCCACAGACTGAACAAAAAAAGTGCTTTGCTGCATTTGTATTGAATTGGTAACATTTAATTTTTTCCGCACCCTTTACTATCTCCAAATCTTCCTTATCCACTATTGTTGTTATAGAGCCTTTTCTTTTACAAATAGAACAGTTGCATCTGTAATAATCATTTGTTTTTCCTTTTAATTTTATTTTTATTTCTATTGCTCCGCAGTGACACGTTAATTTTTTCATCTCTTTTTTACTCTATCCCTTGTAAAAGTTATCCACAACGTATCAAAATGTAGTTTCAGTGTTCTCGTTTTGATTCACTTTTGATTCAATTTCAGACTCAAAATACAACCTATTTGACTATATCGATTTATTAGGCTATTAATTAGAAAAGAACAAAATAAGAACATTTATGAAGCTAACTATACCCTATTATTTGCACAAAGCTGGAGCAGGTTTTCCTTCGCCAGCTACAGACTACATTGAGGAAGACATAGATCTAAATGTTCACCTCATAAAAAATGTTCCTGCAACTTTTATAATTAGAGTACAGGGTAAATCTATGGTCAATGCAGGAATTTATGACGGAGATCTGTTAGTTGTAGACAAAAGCCTAAAGCCTAAAAATTTTTCTACTGTTATAGCAAATGTTCACGACGAACTTGTTGTCAAAAATTTTGTTAAAGAAAGTGATAAACAATTTCTAACCTCTGGATCTAAAAAATTTGAGGATAGAATTTTAATAAATGAAGAAGTAGATGTTTTTGTTTGGGGGGTCGTAACTTATGTCATCCACTCTGTATACTAAAAAAATTGCATTGATAGATTGTAATTCTTTCTATGTTTCTTGCGAAAGATTATTCAACCCAAAAATAAGAAGGCTACCTGTGGTAGTTCTCTCTAATAACGATGGGTGTATAATATCAAGATCTAACGAAGCTAAAGCATTAGGAATTAAAATGGGAGAGCCTTATTTTAAAGCACGAAATATTATTATAAAAAATAATGTTCAGGTATTTTCTTCAAATTATTCTCTATACGGAGACATATCAAGAAGAGTAATGCGAACACTAAAAAGATTTAACTCAAAAATAGAAGTTTATTCTATTGATGAAGCTTTTTTAGATTTGTCTAATTTTTCAGATAAAGAAGTAAAAGATGTTGGCAAAGAAATTAGAAATACTGTTTTACAGTGGACTGGTATACCAACTAGTATCGGAATAGCTGAAACTAAGACCTTGAGCAAGGTTGCAAATCATATAGCAAAAAAACAAAAGTCAGGTGTTGTCAGTTTGGTCAATATTAAGGACTTAGACCCAATATTAGAAAAGGTTGAAGTAAGAGATATATGGGGAGTTGGAAAACAACTATCAAAGTTTTATATCAAAAACGGAATTTATAATGCAAAACAACTAAAGAATGCTTCAAATACTTGGATTAAAAAAACAAAAAACGTTCTTAGTTCAAGAACTGCCATGGAGCTTAGAGGTGTTCCTTGTATCGAAATTGAAACTAGACAAACAAAAAGAAAAAGTTGTTGTGTATCGAGATCGTTTGGAAAGAAAGTAGAAAAACTCAGGGAACTAAAAGAGTCTGTAACAAGCTACTGTTTAAATGCAGCAGAAAAGATTAGATCTGAGTCACTAGTATGTAAGTCTATTACAGTTTTTATAAGAACTAGTCCTTTTCAAAATAAAGGTATATTCTATTCAAATTCAAAAACAATTGACTTTCCTATTGCAACAAATAATAGTATCGAAATAGTTAAAGATGCTCTTATAGGTCTCGATTTAATATACAAAGATGGGTTCAAATATCAAAAAGCTGGTATAATTTTATCGGGTTTATCTGAATCTGAAAAAGGAAATAGTTTGTTTAAGTCTACAAAAGATGAAAGAATTCAAAACTTAATGCAATCTATTGATAGTACTAACTACAGATATGGAAGATCAACAATTAGCTTGGCAAGTGCAGGGATAAATAAAAAATGGAGTATGAGAAGACAATATTCCTCAAAAATTGATACAGCAGATTTTTATTCTTTACCTAAAATACTAGCAAACTAGTGGGGACGAACATCTCCAATGTTGGTGAGTGATGCATTGAATTCTTCGATGTTTTCTCTATTGGATAAGATAAAAATAATAAATAAAAATATGATAAGTAAAAATAGAGGAAAGATAGTAATTAAGGAAGCATTTTTATTTATGATGGCAAAATAAATTACAAAAAACAAAATTGATCTTATAATAACATTAAACTTAAAAACAGAAATGATGGATAAACTGTGTTTAACTAAATTTAAAAAGCTCATTTTAGAAGGCCCAAAATAACGTTTACCTCTAGTTGATTTAATGGATCCAAAACTTTTTTCAATTTTAACAAGCGATCCAGAAAAACTATTCCAGGAAGATTTTTCAATAATAAACTTTTTAACGACTGATTTGGGTAAACAAGTGAAATTTCCAAATTTAATACTTTTTCCCGTAAAGAAATATGTCAAAAATTTATGGACTACATAAAAAAAGGTAAAAATTGATCCTTCAGATCTTTTTATTCTTTCACCGACTACTGCTTTATCTACGTAATAATCCGTGCTTTCTATAAATTTACTAATTTCATCAGGTCTGTCCTCCCCATCACCATCCATCGGGATTACATAGTCAAAATCCTCTTTTTCATAAATATATTTCAAACCAGTCGCAATGGATCTTGTATGTCCAACATTTTTTAATAAACTGATAACTTTAACTTTTATTTCTTCAGTAGAGAATTTTTTATCATCATATTTCTCAGTCGATCCGTCATCGATTACAAAAATTGAGAACTTGCAGTTAATATTTTTTACCTTCAGATTTATATCCTCGATAAGTTTCTCAAGAGACTGCCAATCATTATAAACTGGAATTAAGATTATTATTTTTTTCATCTATAACCTACACAAACTTTTTTAGTACAAATGTAAGCATTTAGTAAATCAACATTTTTTTGATTTATTTCTCCAAGCCATACTGGTCTTCCTTCCATATGGTAAGATATATTACCTGCATACCATTCGTCTCCTAAAACTACGTTAATTTTCTCTGTGAAATCTTTTTGCCAAACTTGAAGAACTTTATTGGCTTCAACCTTGCCCTGATAATCAGTTCTTTTATTTTCATTAATGAGTGAGACCAGACCATATGTTATAGGAGATAATAAAAACAAAATTAAAAATGGTTTGAAAAATTCTTTAAACGTTTGTTCATCATCTTTAACATCAAACATACTTAAAATAAGGACACCGAAAAAAAGATAAAAAGGTGTCATCCACATTGTTCTTATTTTTGAGCCAGTTACTACTGAAGTTACAAACATTAAAACTATTGGAAGAAAGTTTATGAGTAAAATAAAATATTTTTTTTTATCCTTTATATCAAATCTTATTTTTATTTTTTTTATTATGAAATAACAAAGAACAAAAAAAGGAATTAATATTCCAATCTGTTTCATCAGAAAAATAATTGGAAACTTTAAGTGATTAGAAAAACTATAATCAACTAGTCCAGCTCTATTAAAAGCATATTTAATTGTTACAAAATCATTTTGAAAAAGCCAAATTAAATGAGGAACTAACAAAACAAAAAATATTTCAATTGGTAAATAATGTTTAAAATCTATTTTCCTAGTTTTTGTTATTAAAAACTCATAGGCAAAAATTATTACTACTGATAAAAGTAAATAAGCAAACAAATACTTTGTTAAAAAACCAATTGCAGCAGTAATACCTAACAAAATTAGTATTACAGTATTCGCATCTTTCTTCATATATAATTTCCATGAAAGGTAAACTGTAAAAGCCCAAAAAGGTAACTGGCAAACATTTACGTTAAATTCTGGTGTGGTAAAATTGTAAAAATATATTCCTTCAAGAATTAAAACAGAAAAAAAACTTAAAGTTTTATTTTGAAAAAATTCATTTGAAAATATCCAAACAATATAGAAAGTTAATATTACAAAAATTTGGCTTAAAAGATAATATACAGTGTCATTACTTCCAAAAAAAAAATATAAAAATTCAACAAAGAAAGCACTCACGGGTGGATGCTTGTTATATCCCCAATCTAAATTACTACCCCAGGCTAAAGCTTCTATTGTATCTAATGGTAAGTTATTATTTGTTATTGAAGGAATTAAAGTCCAAACAAATAAGTGTGCAATTAAAAAAAGATAGAATAAATTACTTATATTCTTTTTTTTAAACATATATCTATATATTTATACAATTAATGGTTTCTTGACACCATTTAATTGCTGAATATACTGCGAGCGCTTTAGAAATTAAAATGGTTAAAATTTCAAAAAACTACGTTCCAAAAGAATCAGAAAAATATATGTGTGATTACTAAAAAAATTGAAGGTAATCCACTTGATCAGGAGAAAATAGAAGCGAGCCAAAAAGAAGAGACTCCTCCTGCAAAAAAGAATTAGCTAAATAGTCATTATTAGTTAAGAAAAGGCGCTGTAACAGGCGCCTTTTTCCCCATAGATAAATCTCAACTCAAAAGTGTACAAACAGATCTTTTGATTATAGATCAAATTTTGGTAGAATATAAAAAATAATGAAAAAATTATTTTTAGCTAGTCTATTACTTATCGTACTAGCATCATGTACAACTTATACTCATCAGTCTGGTAATAATTCACGTTTAGAGATTGATAAAAGAACTTGTGGCAACTTAGCTAATCTAAATGCTCCAACTTATATCTGCAGAAATCCTTTAATGTGCGCTCCTGATGAAATAGCAATTGCCTGGGAAGCTATAGCTAGAAATGATGCTTATTTTGACCAATGCATGATCCAAAAAGGTTATAGAGCTCAATAATTTTGATCCTATTTTTTTAATTTTTAGCAAGTTTATAGACTTAAAATAAAAAAAATGTATTTTAAAAATATGGCTCAAAAAACCTTAAATGAAATAAGAAATACTTTTCTCAAATATTTTGAGAAAAATGATCATAAAATAGTTGAGTCTAGCAACCTTGTTCCCAACAATGACCCAACGTTGATGTTTGCAAATTCTGGAATGGTTCAGTTCAAAAATGTTTTTACTGGATTAGAGAAAAGAGATTACAAAAGAGCCACTACTTCACAAAAATGTGTAAGAGCAGGTGGAAAACATAATGATTTAGAGAATGTTGGATATACACCAAGACACCATACATTTTTTGAAATGCTTGGAAACTTTTCTTTTGGGGATTATTTTAAAGAAAGAGCAATAGAACTTGCGTGGAATTTAATAACTAAAGATTTTGGATTAGATAAAAATAGACTTTATTTCACTGTTTATAATGAAGATGAAGAAGCATTTAAACTTTGGAAAAAAATATCAGGCTTAAGTGAAAATAGAATAATCAAAATTTCTACTTCAGATAATTTTTGGTCAATGGGTGAAACAGGTCCATGTGGCCCTTGTTCTGAAATTTTTTATGATCATGGAGACCATTTAAAAGGCGGACTACCTGGAAGCAAAGACCAAGATGGTGATAGATATATTGAGATATGGAACTTAGTTTTTATGCAATATGAACAAGTTTCAAAAGATAAAAGAATAGATTTACCTAAACCTTCGGTAGATACAGGTATGGGTCTTGAGAGAATGGCAGCTCTCCTTCAGGGTACACATGATAATTACAAAACTGACCATTTTTTAAAATTGATAAATTCAATTTCAGAAACTGTAAAAGTTAAACCAAACGAAAATAATTTATCAAGTTTTAAAGTAATAGCTGATCACTTAAGGGCAAGTTCGTTTCTACTTGCTGAAGGTGTATTACCATCTAATGAAGGAAGAGGCTATGTACTAAGAAGAATTATGAGAAGAGGAATGAGACACTCACATTTACTAGGATCTAAAGAACCAATTTTTTATAATATTTTTAAAACTCTTTTAGAGGAAATGTCTAAAAATTATCCAGAGTTAAAAAGGGCAGAGTCACTTATCAAAGAAACTTTGAAAATGGAGGAAGAAAAATTTTTGGTTTTATTAGAAAGAGGTATGAAAATTTTAGATGATGAAATCTCAAAAATAGACAAGGTTCTTCCTGGAGAAGTTGCTTTCAAACTTTATGATACTTACGGTTTTCCGTTAGATTTAACTGAAGATATTCTTAAGAACAAATCTCTTCAAGTAGATAATAAAAAATTTGACGAGATGATGAAAAAAAGTCGAGAGCTTGCAAAGAAAAATTGGAAAGGCTCAGGAGATAGCTCAGTCAGTGAAATTTGGTTTAATCTTAAAGAGAAAATTGGTCCTACTGAATTTTTAGGTTATGAGACCAATCATGCCGAGGGAAGTATTACTGCAATTATTAAAAATGATAAAGAAACTCAAAAATTAAAAGAAGGAGAAGAAGGGCAAATTATTTTAAATCAAACTCCTTTTTATGGGGAGTCCGGTGGTCAGGTTGGTGACAAAGGTACAATAACTTCAGGCGAAAACGAATTTGAGGTAACTGACGTTCAAAAAAAGATTGGAAATTTATTTGTTCATTTTGGTAAAGTTTCAAAAGGAACAATTAAACTTAAAGATAATGTTGAATTAAAAATAAACTCAGAAAGACGTCAAAATATAAAAGCTTATCACTCAGCAACACATTTATTACATGAATCTCTTAGAAGAACTTTAGGAACACATGTAATGCAAAAAGGATCATTAGTTGCGCCAGACAGGTTAAGATTTGATTTTAGTCATATGAAGCCAATTACAGATGAAGAAATGAAAAAAATTGATGAAAACGTGAATAAGTTTGTAAATTTAAAGACAGAAGTCGTTACACGATTAATGACTCCTGAAGAGGGAATTGAACAAGGGGCAATGGCTTTATTCGGAGAAAAATATGGAGATGAAGTTAGAGTTGTATTTATGGGTGAGGAAGGTAACAAATATTTTTCAACAGAACTTTGTGGTGGAACTCATGTAAAAAACACTAGTGAGGTTGGTAAATTTAAAGTAGTTAGTCAGTCGTCAATAGCAGCGGGCGTTAGACGAGTTGAAGCATTAAGAGATAAACAACTTGAAGAATATCTAAAGTCAAAAGATAAGATGTCTAGTTTGTCTTCTCAAAAAAATGAAGAAACTATCAAATCGTTATCGAGTGAAATCACCAAGCTTGGAGGAAAACCAATTAAAAAATCTGAGGATCTTAAAATTACGATTAAGGAGCTGACAAAACAATTAGAGGAAATAACAATAAAGAGTATTTTATCAGATAAGAAAAAAAATATTGTAAAAGACCAAAATATTAAAAAGATAAATATTAGATTTCAAAAAATAGATGACTTACCTTTTAAAGAATTAAGAAGACTTGTTGATCAAGGTAAGAAAGATATTAAAGAAGGGATTGTTGTTATATATGCAATTAAAGATGATAAAATTGGTTTAGCAGTAGGAGTTACAGACTCTTTAACTAAAAAGTATGATGCAATAAAATTTGTTAAATCTGGTTCAGAAATTCTTGGTAGAAAAGGTGGTGGAGGTAGATCTGATTTTGCCCAAGCTGGTGGAGTTCATTTAAATAAAATAGATGAAAGTTTTGAAAAGATTAAAAGTTTAATTTAACTTCTTTTTCAAATTTCCATCGATTGTATCAAGAAACTGATTTGTAGTAAGGTATTCTTGATTTAAATCTATTAAAATTGCTAAGTCTTTAGTCATTGATCCATTTTCAACACAATCAATACAAACCTTTTCTAACGTATTTGCAAATTTTATTAGCTCATCATTTGCATCTAATTTTCCTCTATGAGCAAGTCCTCTAGTCCAAGCAAAAATTGATGCTATAGGATTTGTTGAAGTTTCTTTTCCTTGTTGATGCATTCTGTAATGTCTAGTGACAGTTCCATGAGCAGCTTCTGCCTCCATTGTTCTCCCATCTGGTGCAAGCAGTACACTTGTCATAAGTCCAAGAGAACCATATCCCTGAGCAACAGTATCTGATTGAACGTCACCATCATAGTTTTTACAAGCCCAAATATATTTACCACTCCACTTCATTGCACAAGCAACCATGTCGTCTATAAGCCTATGTTCGTATGTTAAATTATTCTTTTCAAATGACGATTTGAATTCTTTTTCAAAAATACTTTGAAATATATCTTTAAATCTTCCATCGTAAGTTTTCAAAATCGTGTTTTTTGTTGATAGGTAAACTGGCCACTTTTTAATCAATCCATAGTTAAAGCAAGATCGAGCAAAATCTTCTATTGATTTATCTAAATTGTACATTGATAAGGCCACTCCTGATCCTGGGAAATTAAATACCTCATAATTTTTGGTATCTTTACCATCTTCAGATGTCCACTTAATTTCAAGTTTTCCCTTTCCAGGTACTTTAAAATCAGTAGCTCTATATTGATCTCCAAATGCATGTCTTCCAATAATTACGGGATCTGTCCATGAAGGCACTAATCTTGGAACATTTTTACAAATAATAGGTTCTCTAAAAACAGTCCCTCCAATAATATTTCTGATTGTACCATTTGGGGATCTCCACATTTTTTTTAAATTAAATTCTTTTACACGTGCTTCGTCAGGGGTAATTGTCGCACATTTAATACCCACACCATTTTTTTTAATTGCGTTCGCACAATCAATAGTTATTTGATCTGAAGTGTCATCCCTGCTTTTCATACCAAGATCGTAATACTCAATACCCAAATCAAGATACGGTAATATAAGTTTATTCTTAATAAACTCCCAGATTACTCTTGTCATTTCATCGCCATCCAACTCGACGATTGGGTTTTTGACCTTAATTTTGCTCATATTTATGTATAAATCTTAGTAATTGAATTTCTGCTTTTTATATACATATTAATCAGAAATTATCAAATAAAGGATTATGATAGATAAAGTTTTTCCGAAAATACATAACGAGGGTTATAAGTTTTTAGTAATCTTTGGACTTGGAACACTTGTTTTATATTTAATAAGTGGTTTCTTGGGCTTAATAGGTATTATTCTTACAATATGGGTTTACTATTTTTTTAGAGATCCAGACAGATACCCAATAAATGATGAAAATTATCTTGTAAGTCCAGCTGATGGATTAGTGATAAAAGTAGAAGAGGTTAATGGTCCTTCAGAACTTTCGTTAGAGAATAAAAAATTTACCAAAGTAAGCGTGTTCATGAATGTTTTCGATTGTCATGTAAACAGAATTCCATGTAGTGGAGAAATTGAGGAAATTTTATATAAACCTGGCAAGTTTTTAAATGCATCTCTAGACAAAGCTAGTGAAGACAATGAAAGAAATTATTATAAAATAAAAAATAATAATGGTGATCAAGTTGTAGTTGTTCAGATAGCTGGTTTGATTGCTAGGCGTATTGTTACTGAGACAGACAAAGGGGAAAAACTAAACCAAGGTGATCGAATAGGAATGATTAGATTTGGTAGCAGGGCGGACATATACTTTGAAAATTACAAACCTTTAGTAAAAGTAAATCAAAGAGCAGTGGCTGGCGAGACATTGATTGCAAAAAAATAAGATGGAACAACAAAACAAAAATTTCAAATTAGTTGCGAACAAGAAAACAAGATCAATATTACCTAATATGTTTACACTAGTAGGTGTATGTATAGGTTTAACGTCTATTAAATTTGCTTTTGACGGGAGGTTTGGTTTTGCAGTTCTAGCAATATTAGTTGCTGGGATTATAGATGGTCTTGATGGAAGAATTGCACGACTTATCAGAGGAACATCAGAAGTTGGTAAAGAACTTGACTCTTTAACAGATGTTATAAGTTTTGGGGTTGCTCCAGCTTTTATAATGTATTTTTGGTCATTAAATAATCTTGGTAGAGTTGGGTGGTTAGTTTGTTTGATTTATGTAATTTGTGTTGCTTTGAGGTTAGCGAGATTTAATATTACCTCCAATACAA
>CACKRX010000010.1 GCA_902602575.1 uncultured Pelagibacteraceae bacterium
TTCACGAACCAATTATATTTTTAATACCCAAATTTCAAATATAGAAAAATCAGATTTTATTCTTTTGGTTGGGACTAATCCACGTCATGAAGCAACAATTTTGAATTCAAGAATACGAAAAAGTTATTTAAAGAATAATATGGAAATTTATTCTTTGAATGATGTTGGGGATTTAACATATCCATATAAAATAATATCAAGCAACACTGATGAGTTAAAAAAAATAATTTTAAATGAACACGAAGTCTCAAAAAAAATAATATCTGCAAAAAATCCTATTGTTATTTTTGGACAATCAGCTCTTAAACTAAACTCCTCAGGGTACTTATTTGAGGGAATGAAAAAATTTTTATCAGAAAATAATAAAATAAATGATGACTGGAATTCTTTAAGTGTCCTTTCTAATAATGCATCAACTGTTGGTGCATATGATTTGGATATTTTAGACAACGCAACTATAGATAATGTGTTATCAAATCAATTTGAATTAGTCTTCTTATTTGGTCAGGATAATTTGAATATCAAAAAGAAAAATGAATTTATTGTCTATATAGGAACTCATGGTGACAGAGGAGCTGAAATGGCAGATCTAATATTGCCTAGCGCGGCATATACAGAGCAAGATGGATATTACACTAATCTTGAAGGTAACTTACAATTAGCTTTTAAGGCTTCCTATCCACCTGGTGAAGCAAAGGAAGATTGGGAAATTGTTAATGAAGTGTCAAAGAAACTTAAGGGTAAAAGTCTTTATAAAAATAAACAAGAACTTATAGATAATCTTTTAAATTATCTTAATCAAAAAACAAAAAAAAACGGCGAAACAGTTAAAAATGATTTCATAAAAGAAGAAATTTTCGTCGATAAAATTGATTATTATTTCACTAACGTTATAGCAAGATCTTCAAAGACAATGGCAGAATGCAGAAATTTAAAACTTGTTTCTTTGAAAACTGGAACTGATGGTTAAATGGAATACATAGTTTTATTATTTTCTGAAATTTACAAAATACTTTATGTTTTAATTCCTGTTCTTGTATCAGTAGCAATGATTGTGTGGCTTGATAGAAGAATTTGGGCTTTTGTTCAAAAAAGACGAGGGCCAAATGTTGTAGGTCCTTTCGGATTATTTCAAACTTTGGCAGATGCGCTTAAATACATTTTCAAAGAAATTATAATACCTGCGAGTTCGAATAAAATTATATTTATTTTAGCCCCAATAGTTACGATGACTTTAGCCCTTATTTCATGGGCAGTAATTCCTTTCAGTGAAGATTATGTTTTGGCTGACATAAATGTTGGTATCCTTTATATATTTGCAATTTCATCTTTAGGTGTTTATGGAATAATAATGGGTGGCTGGGCCTCAAATTCAAAGTATCCATTTTTAGGCTCAATAAGATCTGCTGCACAAATGGTCTCTTATGAAGTTTCTATCGGAGTAATAATCATAAATGTTTTATTGTGCGTTGGTTCGTTAAACTTAAGTGATATAGTTTTAGCTCAAGAGAAAATTTGGTTTATAATTCCTTTATTTCCAATGTTTGTGATTTTCTTTATTTCATCGCTTGCAGAGACAAATAGACCACCATTTGATTTACCTGAAGCAGAGGCTGAATTAGTTGCGGGTTATCAAACCGAGTATAGCGGCATGATGTATGCAATGTTTTGGTTGGGCGAATATGCAAATATTTTGCTGATGTGTGCACTTGGGTCAATTCTTTTTCTGGGAGGCTGGTTAGCACCAATGGATATCCCATTGTTTAATATAGTGCCTCCACCGATGTGGCTAATATTAAAAATTTTATTTTTGTTTATTTTGTTCGCACTTATAAAAGCTATTGTGCCAAGATATAGATACGATCAACTTATGAGGCTCGGATGGAAGGTTTTTCTGCCTTTCTCTTTAATTTGGGTGGTATTAACTTCTGGTTATTTATTATATTTTGACTTATTACCTGTATATTAAACTATGAATATAATTCGAATTTTTAAAACAGTATTTTTAATTGATTTTTTAACAGGCTTATTAATAGCTATTAAAGAGTCATTTAAACCAAAAAAGACTCTTAATTATCCTTTTGAAAAAGGCAAGATTTCACCAAGATATAGGGGAGAGCATGCCTTAAGAAGATATCCAAACGGTGAGGAAAGATGTATAGCATGTAAACTTTGTGAAGCTGTTTGTCCAGCTCAAGCAATAACAATAGAGTCTACAGCTAGAGAAGACGGAAGTAGAAAAACGACAAGATACGATATTGATATGCTAAAATGTATCTATTGTGGTTTGTGTGAAGAGTCGTGTCCGGTTGATGCTATAGTGCAAGGTCCTAACTTTGAATTTGCAACACATACTAGGGAAGAACTTTACTACAATAAAGAGAAGCTTTTAGAAAATGGAGATAGATGGGAGAATGTTTTAGCTGCAAATATAAAAGCTGATAACCCTTATAGATAATAGCAAATGTTAGCACACGCTATATTTTTTTATTTTTTTTCATTTGTTGCAATAATCTCTGCAATAATGGTAACTGCCTCAAAGAACACTGTTCATTCTGTTTTCTTTCTTATATTAGATTTTATATCGATTTCATGCCTTTTTATTATGATAGGTGCAGAATTTTTAGGAATGATAATGTTAATTGTTTATGTTGGAGCAGTTGCAGTTTTATTTTTATTTGTAGTTATGATGTTAAATGTTGCTCAGCAAAAAAATCAATGGTTTAAATCAAGTGAAACAAGCACTCATATACCTGTAGGATTAATTGTAAGTTTGATTATTTTTTTTGAATTAATAATCGTAATTGGAGGATGGAAATACAAACCTGACATTATCAAAAACTTTTCTGATAGTCTGGTTTCAAATTCTACAAATACTCATACTATAGGGAGTGTACTATATACAGAATACATTCACCTATTTCAAATTTCAGGGATGATATTACTTGTGGCCATGATTGGAGCAATCGTTCTCACATTTAGGAAAAGAGAAGGAGTTAAAAGACAAAATTATTTTAGCCAAATATCTAGAGAAAAAAATCAAGGTGTTGAGCTAGTAGAAGTTAAATCAAATGAAGGGGTTAAAATAGATGTTTGAAGTTTCACTTGGACATTATCTGACATTAGGGGCAATCATTTTTACTATTGGTGTAATTGGAATATTTTTAAATAGAAAAAATGTAATTGTTATTTTAATGAGTATTGAATTAATATTGTTAGCAGTAAATATCAATCTAGTATCTTTCTCAATATTTCTTCAGGACTTATCTGGCCAAATATTTACTTTATTTATTTTAACTGTTGCAGCAGCAGAAGCGGCTATCGGTTTAGCAATAATAGTAGTCTATTACCGTAACGCAGGAACAATAAGAGTCGAAGAAATTGAAAATTTAAAAGGTTAATATGGAATATTTCATAGTTTTTTTACCATTGCTTGGTGCATTTATTGCTGGTTTTTTTGGTAATAAATTTGACCAAAAATATTCCCAATTAATGACAAGTCTTTTTGTCAGTATTTCTTCTATCCTTTCAATAATAGTATTTTTAAAAGTATTAAATTATGGATACTCAAATAATTTATTAATTTCTAGTTGGATAAACTCAGGTACTTTAAATGTAAATTGGTCCATAAAAGTAGATGCACTATCCTCACTCATGATGGTTGTTGTAACGCTTGTTTCAGCGTTGGTTCATATATATTCAATTGGTTATATGTCTCACGATCCTCATAAACCGAGGTTTATGTCTTATTTATCTTTATTTACATTTGCAATGTTAGTGCTGGTTACTTCAGACAATTTTTTACAATTATTCTTTGGGTGGGAAGGAGTAGGTCTCTGTTCGTATTTTTTAATTGGTTTTTGGTTTAAAAAAAAAGCTGCTAATGTGGCTGCCATTAAAGCTTTCGTAGTTAATAGAGTTGGAGATTTTGGTTTTGCTCTTGGTATTTTTTTAATTTTTTATTATTTTGGAACAGTTAGTTACGATGAAGTATTCAGTCAAATTCAAACCTTGAATGCAAAAAATATAAATTTTCTTGGTTTTGAATTTAAATCAATAGATCTAATTTGTATATTATTATTTATAGGCGCGATGGGAAAATCAGCCCAGATTTTTTTACACACTTGGTTACCCGATGCAATGGAAGGACCAACACCTGTATCTGCATTAATCCATGCTGCAACAATGGTTACTGCAGGTGTTTTTTTAGTTGTTAGATGTTCTCCTATTTATGAATATTCAGAATTAGCACTCAATATAATTACTGTTATTGGAATGTGTACAGCTTTTTTTGCTGCTACAATTGCATTAGTCCAAACTGATATAAAAAAGATAATTGCTTATTCAACATGTAGCCAGCTTGGATATATGTTTTTTGCAACTGGTGTAGGCGCATACAACGTTGCAATGTTTCATCTATTTACTCATGCTTTTTTTAAGGCTTTGCTTTTTTTAGGAGCTGGTTCTGTAATACACTCTTTCAAAGATGAGCAGGATATCGAAAAAATGGGTGGGGTATATAAAAAGATCCCTTACACTTATGCCTTAATGCTGGTAGGCACATTAGCCTTGACTGGCTTCCCTTTTTTATCTGGTTTTTATTCTAAAGATGCAATTATTGAATTTGCGTATTTAAGAGGAAACGTAACTGGTATTTATGCAGCTGGTATTGGAATTGTTACTGCTATGTTAACAGCAATTTACTCATGGAGATTATTTTTTAAAACTTTTCATGGAAATTATAATAATCAAGAAGTCAAATACGAAAAAATTCATGAGTCACCGGCGGTGATGATTTTGCCACTTATAGTTCTTGGTTTAGGGTCAATTTTTGCCGGTTTCTTTTTCAAAGATCTATTAATAGGCAATCAAAGTAGTGTTAATTTTTGGGGAGAGTCTATTAAATTTTTAGAGCCATTAAGTGAAGATCATCCACCGCTGTGGTTTATTTTGTTGACCCCGACTATAGTTACTTTAAGCATACCGATTTCTTACTACTTATTTTTGAAGGATAAGAGTGTATTAGAAAATTTTACAAAAACTAATTATCCATTAATAAATTTTTTAAAAAAGAAATGGTATTTTGATGAGCTTTATTCTTATATCTTTGTAGAACCTTGCAAAAAATTAGGTCTATTTTTTTGGAAAAAAATTGACGGTTTAACAATAGATAGATTTGGACCAGATGGTATTTCAAATCTTATTAAAGGCTTGTCGATTAAGGCGGTTAAATTTCAGAACGGTTTTATTTATCAATACGCATTTATAATGTTGATTGGCTTTTCTTTAATACTAACTTACTTGATTATTAAATGATGAATTTCCCAATTATTTCTTCACTAATTCTTTTGCCTTTAATTGGCGCATTATTTCTTTTTTTCATTAACTCAAAAAATATTACTGGTATCAAGTATGTTTCTTTATTTGTATCAATTATTAATTTTTTAATATCTATTTACTTATGGTTAATTTTTGATCAATCTAGTTATGAATTTCAGTTTGTAGAAAATAGAGTTTGGATAAAAGATTTTATTAATTACAAAGTTGGAGTAGATGGAATTTCAATATTATTTATCATTTTAACTACTTTCATAACCCCACTTTGTATTTTGTCAGTAAACTCATCTATAAAGAATAGACTTAAAGAATTTTTAATAGCAATCTTATTAATGGAAACTCTAATGATTGGAGTTTTTTGCTCTTTAGATTTAGTAATTTTCTACTTATTTTTTGAGGGAGGTTTAATACCAATGTTTTTAATCATTGGTATTTGGGGAGGTGAAAGACGTGTGTATTCTGCATTCAAGTTTTTTTTATTTACTCTTCTTGGTTCAGTTTTAATGTTAATAGCAGTAATATCTATTTATTGGATAGCAGGCACAACCGATGTTGAAGAACTTTATAAGTTAGGCATTGATCCAAAATATCAAAACTTACTCTGGTTAGCATTCTTTTCATCTTTTGCAGTAAAAACACCAATGTGGCCAGTACATACTTGGCTGCCTGACGCTCATGTTGAAGCACCAACCGCAGGTTCAGTTTTATTAGCAGCAATCTTACTTAAAATGGCAGGATATGGATTTATAAGATTTTCAATTGGACTATTTCCTGTTGCGTCAGAATATTTTGTTCCGTTTATTTTTGTTATTAGTTTAATTGCAATTATTTATACTTCGTTAGTTGCCTTAATGCAGGACGATATGAAAAAACTAATTGCGTACTCATCTGTAGCTCACATGGGTTTTGTAACATTGGGTTTGTTTACTTTCACTCAACAAGGTGTTGAGGGAGGAATATTTCAAATGATTAGTCATGGTATTGTATCTGCCGCACTCTTTTTCTCGGTAGGTGTTGTTTATGACCGAACTCACTCGAGACGTATCAATGATTATGGGGGCTTGGTAAATGTAATGCCAAAATATTCTATTTTGTTAATGGTGTTTGTTTTAGGGTCTTTGGGCTTACCAGGAACAACTGGTTTTATCGGTGAATTTTTAATTTTAATGGGAACATTTAAAAAAAGTTTTTTAGTGGCAGCAATAGCAAGTTTGGGTGTAATTTTAGGTGCAGCATATATGCTATGGCTTTACAAAAGAATTGTATTTGGAGAACTAACAAATCAAAAAATATTGAAAATAATTGATTTAAACAAAGTTGAGTTATCTATTCTTACATTATTAGCATTGAGTATAATCTTTTTTGGCTTCTATCCTGATCCATTTTCAAATACATACTCTGTATCAGTCGAGAACTTTTTAAATGAATATAATGATAAACTAAATAGCTATAACTTACAAAATCAATGATAAATCTTTTTTTTATATCCACAGAAATATTCTTATCATTATCAATTCTATTTCTATTATTGATTGGTGTATTTAAAAAAAACAGTGAATCATTTATTTACAATTTTTCTTGTATAATTTTACTTGTGGGACTTGCGATAAATATAAATTTAAATCCTCAATTCCCAATAGATCTATTTAATAACAGTTATAAAATCGATTATTTCACAACTTTAATCAAGTCAATAATATTAATTTCGGCATTCCTTGTAATGCTATGTTCATTAAATTATGTCAAACAAAATGATATTTTAAAAATTGAGTATCCAATTTTAATTTTATCTTCAATTCTAGGTATGCTCATAATGGTAAGTTCTAACGATTTAATAGTTTTTTATGTTGGTCTGGAACTACAATCTCTAGCATTATATGTGCTCGCAGCCTTCAAAAGAGATAATATTCTTTCTTCTGAGTCAGGCTTAAAATATTTTATATTAAGCGCACTGTCATCAGGATTATTACTGTATGGATGCTCTTTAATATATGGTTTTTCAAGCTCTACAAACTTTGATTTAATTTATCAAAACAGCGAGTCAATTGAATATGGTATAATTTTCGGAATAGTGTTTGTTTTAGTTGGATTAGCATTTAAGATTACTGCTGTACCTTTTCACATGTGGGCCCCAGATGTTTATGATGGATCACCTACATCTGTCACAGTAATATTTGCAATTCTTCCAAAGATCGCTGCATTAACAGTGTTTATTAATTTTTTATACGGACCTTTCCTTGAAATGTTTGACCAATGGCAAGCAGTTATAATTTTTTTATCAATTGGTTCAATGGTGCTTGGGGCCGTAGCTGCGATTGGACAAAAAAAATTGAAAAGACTAATTGCTTATAGCTCAATAAGCCACATGGGGTTTGCACTCGCTGGTTTGAGTGTTGGAACAAACGAAGGTATTCAAAATTCAATAATATATTTAATTATATATCTAATAATGAATATAGCATTCTTCTGTTGTCTATTTATGCTTAAAAGAGAAAATCAATATTTTGATAAAGTTGAAGATCTTTCAGGTTTATCAAAGAATCATCCTTTATTATCACTTTCTATGATGATCATTTTATTCTCATTAGCAGGGATACCTCCATTAGCAGGTTTTTTTGCAAAGTTTTATATTTTTACGGCTGTAATTGAACAGTCTATGTATTTTTTAGCAATTGTAGGTTTGCTCTCAACAGTAATAGCAGCCTTTTATTATATAAGATTAATAAAGGTAATGTACTTCGATGAGCAGAGAGAAAAATATGACTTAAATCATAGCATTGGTCTTAAAATGATACTTGTGGTCTCATCTACAATTATTCTTATTTATTTCATAAACCCAAACATAATTAATAATTTTGTCTCAAATATCACTATAATTTAATGAAGTTAAAAATTTTTAAATACAAAAAAGTAAAAAGCACTAACGATATTGCTATTAGAAAAATTAGGTCAGGTATTAAAAATGGAATAATTACTAGTGATTTCCAAAGCTCTGGCAGAGGCAGGCATGGAAATATATGGGTTTCCTATAAGGGCAATCTTTTCGTAACTATTTTCTTTTCAATTTCAAATAATCTAAATTTAAATAAGTTTAATTATAAAAATTGCCTTATAATAAAAAAGGTTTTATCAAGGTATATAAAGCACGATCTAAAAATAAAAAAACCAAACGACATCTTGTTTAAACAGTATAAAATTTGTGGAATTTTACAGGAAACAATTTTTTACAAGAATTTTAAATATTTATTAGTCGGTGTAGGCTTGAACTTATTAAAGAGTCCAAAATTAAAGAATTATAAAACAACAAGTGTGTATGAGATTACTAATAAAAAAGTTAATAGAGTTAGAATCCTAAATGAAATTAAATTAAACTATGAGTCAATCTAAGACAAATAATATTTTAGTTGGTGATATTGGTAATACTGAAACTAAAATTTTTTTTAGAAATAATAAAATTGAAAAAAAAATTGTCTTAAAAAGCAATGAAATGATTTATAGTAAGATTAAATCAAAAGTTTTATTTTTAAAAAAATTTAATATTAAAGATAAAGCTGTTTTTTGTAGTGTAGTTCCATCTAATTTTAAAATTATTAAGAAGGTATTTGAACGAGAGTTTAAGATTAAGATAATTGAATTAAAGAACATTTATAAAAACAAAATAATTAAATTGAAAGTTGATAAAAAACAAATTGGATCAGATAGACTGGCAAATGCAATCAGTGTTTTTAATAAAAAAAACAATTTTATAGTTGTAGATTTTGGAACAGCTACTACTTTTGATGTTGTCATAAGAGATGTCTATTGGGGTGGCATAATCGCTCCAGGAGTTAATCTTTCTTTAAAAAATTTAATATCAAAGGCAGAATTAATTCCAAAAATCAATTTAAATAAAACTAATATAGTAATTGGAAAAAATACCAAACAGGCAGTAGCGTCTGGTTTTTATTGGGGATATAGCGGTCTTATAGAAAAAATAATTTTTAAAATTTCGAAAATTACTAAAAAAAATTTTAAGATTATTTTAACTGGAGGTCTTGCGCATTTATTTAAAACAAATATAAGTTTTAAAGTTTTGGTTGATAAAAATCTTACAATAAAAGGATTAATAAAAGCTCATAAAATATTAAATAAATGAAAGATGAATTATTATTTTGTCCACTAGGTGGATCAGGTGAAATTGGAATGAACTTAAATCTGTTTGCTTATGGTAAACCAGAAAATCATAAGTGGATCATTGTAGATATTGGTGTTACTTTTGCTGATGATACAGTTCCTGGAATTGACTTAATTTATCCAGACCCTGGTTTTATCGTTGATAAAAAAGAGTCATTGCTTGGTATAGTTCTTACCCACGCTCACGAAGATCATATCGGAGCGATTTCACATATCTGGCCTGATCTTAAATGCAATATATATGCTACTCCATTTACTGCGGCTTTAGTAACTGAAAAGTTTAAGGAAAAGAAAATAGACATTCATCCTTTTTTAAAGATAGTAAATTTAAGAGGTAACATAAAACTTGGACCATTTGATATAGAGCTGATAACTATGACTCACTCCATTCTAGAACCCAACGGACTAAAAATTAAAACTCCACTTGGCTGTGTATTACATACTGGTGATTGGAAGTGTGATCCAAACCCGTTAATTGGAGACCTAATAGACTCCAAAAAACTAAAGTCAATTGGTGATGAAGGAGTTTTAGCGATGATATGTGACTCAACAAACGTATTCAGTATCGGTAGATCAGGTTCGGAAATGGATGTAAGAAAAAATTTACTTAAAATATTTGAAAGGTTGAAAAAAAGAATAATAGCTACATGTTTTGCATCAAATGTTGCTAGAATGGAATCTATTTTCTTTTGTGCCCACAAAACAGGAAGACAGATTTCTTTAGTAGGAAGGTCTATGCATAGAATTTTTAAAGCAGCAAGACAATGTGGGTATCTTAAAGATGTAATTGAACCTATTGATCCAAGGGATGCCAAAAAAATTTCAAGAGATAAAATAGTCTATTTATGCACTGGAACTCAAGGAGAACCTATGGGAGCAATGAGCAGAATATCGAATTTTACCCATCCAGATGTAGCAATTGAAAATGGCGACACTGCAATTTTTTCATCTAAAATAATACCTGGAAATGAAAAAAAACTTTCTAAATTACACAATCAATTAGTTATTGAAGGTATTGAAGTAATTACGGAAGAAGATGAATTTATACATGTATCCGGTCACCCTAATAGAGAAGAATTAAAAGATATGTATAATTGGATAAGACCAAAATCAGTAATACCAGTTCATGGAGAATACAGACATATGCAAGAACACATTAGTTTTGCTAAAGAAATGAAAATACCTAATCCAGTTAAAGTTATAAATGGGGATATTGTTAAATTAGCTCCAGCTGAAAAACCTTTTGTTTATGATAAAGCACCTGCAGGAAAAGTATATTTAGATGGAAACATCAGTGTTGAAGAGGACTCAAATTCTATTAAAGAGCGTAAAAACCTCTCAATAAATGGAATGATGGAAGTAACTATTCTAGTCACACCAAAAGGAAATATTCATGATAGACCAATTATTACAGTTAAGGGGCTACCAATAAATGATTTTGAAGATTTTAGATTTGGACTAGAAAATGAAATTGAAAAAACAGCCAGAACATTTTCTTTAACGAATAGCAGACAACAAGAAAATGCTATCGATGCTTTTAAAAGTGTTTGTAAAAAATATACAAAAAATAAAGTAGGCAAAAGACCTTTTACAAATATTAATATAGTTCAAATTTGATGAGTTTAACTGGTTCGATTATTATATATGTTCTTATATGGTGGATAGTTTTCTTTTCGCTGCTGCCAGTAGATGTAGATCGAAATAAAAAAAATTTTGTTGAGGGTGTTGATCCCGGAGCTCCCGAAAACCCTAAATTAATAAAAAAACTAATATATACAACTTTGATTACATCAATAATTTTTATAGGTATATTTCTATTAGTAAAGTATGATTATCTTAATTTAAGGAATCTAATTACATAATGTTTTTATCAAAATCGTTTATTCCATTATTAAAAAACTATCCTTCCGAGGCAAAAATTAAATCACACAAACTAATGTTGCGGTTAGGAATGATTAAACAATCTTCAGCAGGTATTTACTCTTGGCTTCCTCTTGGCTTTAAAGTGATGAAAAAAATTGAACAAATAGTCAGGGAGGAACAAAATAAAATAGGTGCTCAAGAAATATTAATGCCAACAATACAGTCATCCGAAATTTGGAAAGAAAGTGGAAGATATGAAGATTATGGAGAAGAGATGCTTAGAATTAAAGACAGGCAGAATAGAGAAATTTTATATGGCCCAACTAATGAAGAGTTAGTCACAGATATTTTTAGAAACAGTATCAAATCGTATAAATCACTTCCTCAATTATTGTATCATATTCAATGGAAATTTAGGGATGAGCTAAGACCAAGATTTGGGATAATGAGATGTAGAGAATTTTTTATGAAAGATGCGTATTCATTTGACCTAAGTGATGATGATGCAGAATTTTCATATAACAAATTTTTTCTATCATATTTAAAAACTTTTAAGAGATTAGAACTATCAGCAATACCGATGACAGCTGAAACGGGACCAATTGGTGGGAGTTTGTCACATGAATTTATTATCTTAGCTGAGACAGGTGAAAGTAAAATTTATACTGACAAAAGAATTTTTGAGGTAAATCACGATAATTATAAATTAGAAAAAGAATCTTTAAAAAAACTAAGACTTGAATATGACCAATTTTATGCTGTCACAGATGAGAAAATTGACAACAAGGAGTTTAACAACAAGGTTGATAAAAAAAATCAGTTAGAGACCAAAGGTATTGAAGTCGGTCATATTTTTTACTTTGGTGATAAGTATTCAAAACCAATGAATGCCGCTGTTGACAAAGATGGTAAAAAAATTTTTGTAAAAATGGGTTCTTATGGAATTGGAGTTTCAAGATTAGTTGGTGCCTTAATTGAGGCAAATTTTGATGAGAAAAATGAAGTTATGAAATGGCCAGTATCAGTTTCTCCTTTTGAGTGTGCAATTATTTGTTTTGCATCTAAAAATGATACCACAAGTATCGAAACGGGTATTAAAGTAAAAAATTTTTTAGAACAGAATAATATTGAAACAATTTTGGACGACTCAGACGAAAATTTTTCAGGAAAGTTAAAAAAATTTAATTTAATTGGAATACCATTTCAAATTCTAATTGGAAAAAATCCTGATAAAAATAAAGTTGAGTTTAAAGAAGTGGGGAACGATAGCAAGATGATAAGTCTTGAAGAAGCCCTTAATTTCATTAAATCCAAAAAAATAAATTGATCTCAATTTTAGAAAAAAAAATAATTTTTAGATATCTTAAAACTAGAAAAAAAGATGGTTTTTTAAATATTATCACTTTATTTTCTTTCTTAGGCATAAGTTTAGGTGTGGCAGTTTTAATTATAGTTATGTCTGTAATGAATGGGTTTAGGTCAGAGTTAATAAACAAAATAACGAATTTCAACGCACATGTAATCGTAAAACCCTATGATAAGAAAATAGAGCAAAAAAAAATAGATAACGAGTATTTAAAAAATATATCTTCAAATTTGATATTAAGCAATAATGGAGAGGGAATACTCTTAAATGATGAAATTACCAAAGGTATTTTAGTTAGAGGCTATTCTGAAAATGACTTTCAAAAACTGAATATTGTAAATAATAAATATTTTAGAGGTGATAAAAAAATCTTAGAGAACAATATATCGATAGGGAGTGATTTAAGTTATGACCTCGAATTAAAAATTGGTGACCGAATATCAATAATTTCACCTTCTGGTGAAAATACACTCATTGGATCCTTACCTCGACAAAAAACTTTTAAAATTAGTTCTATATTTGATAGTAGGTTTGCTGAGTTTAATAATTCTGTTGTGTTTATTAATCTTAAAGATCTACAAGGCTTATTTGATTTAAAAAAAGAAAATAATTTCTTAGAGGTTTATTTATATAAACCTGACAAAATTCAGATTTATCGTGAAAAACTAATGTCGATTTTTACCGACGAATATATATTTACCTGGTCAGATTTAAACAAACCATTATTTTCCGCCTTAAAAGTAGAAAGAAATGTTATGTTCATAATATTATCTTTAATAATCATAGTTGCTGCTTTTAATATCATTTCGGGACTTACTATTTTAGTAAAAAATAAAACTAGGGAAATCGCAATATTAAAATCAATTGGTGTTTCTAACTTTTCCATACGAAAAATATTTTTTTTAATTGGATTTTTAATAGGATTTTTAGCAACAATTATGGGAGTTGTAATTGGTATAACTTTTTCTCTTTATATTGAGGAAATAAGAATACTAATTAGCAATGTCTTTAATATAAGTTTATTTCCAGAGGAGATATATTTTTTAAGCACTATTCCATATCAAATAGATTTTTGGTCAATATTTTTAATTTCAAGTTGTTCAATTATAATGACTTGTTTAGTCTCAATATACCCTGCAAATAAAGCAGCAAAATTAGATACAATTAAATCCTTAAAATATGAGTAATATTATAGAATTAAACAATATTTCAAAGACATTTGATAATAAAAAAAAAATCACTGTCCTAAAAAATTTAAATTTCAAATTCAAAAAAGGAAAAATTTATTCATTATCTGGACCTTCTGGATCTGGAAAATCAACTTTACTAAATTTGTTATCTTTAATAGATAGACCATCATCAGGAAATATTAAAATTGATAATCGAAATATAAATCATAACGAAATTGAGATTAACGACAAAATTAGATCTAGTAATATTGGGATTGTTTATCAAGAGAAAAACTTATTGCCTGATTTTACGGCTATTGAAAATGTTTGCATAGCCAGTTTAGCTGCTAATAATAATCGCAAAATGGCAGAACAAGAATCATTAAAGATAATTCAAAAAGTCGGGTTAAAAGATAGGACTAATCATTATCCATCAGAATTATCAGGAGGAGAAACGCAAAGAATTGCTATATCGAGAGCAATAGTAAATAAACCTAGAATAATACTAGCTGATGAACCCACAGGAAGCTTAGATCATGAAAATGCTAATCAAATATTTAATCTAATATTTAAACTTAAGAACAAAGATCGTGTCATTATATTTGCAACTCATAATAGATTTTTTGCTAATAAAGCAGACTATAAAATTTCCTTAAGTAATGGTAAAATCAAAACCATTAATGGAAAAATCTAAAAAAACATTTAATCACATCAAAATACATACCCAATATTCTATTTGCGAAGGAGCAATTAAAATTGATGAGCTTAGTAAATTTTGTAAAGAAAATAGAATTAAAGCGATTGGTATGTCAGATACATCTAATTTATGCGGATCCCTGGAATTCTCAGAACAAATATCAAAATCTAAAACTCAACCAATAATAGGATCTCAAATAAAATTTAAATTTAATGATATAATTGGTTCATTACCCATTATTGCAAAAAATAGCAATGGTTACAAAGAACTTATAAATTTATCTTCTAAATCTTTTCTAGAAAACCCAGATTCAGAAGAACCATATTGTAATATTGAGCTATTATTTAAATGTTCTGAAAATCTGATAATTCTTTCAGGAGGTATTAATAATTTATCCGGGTTTCTCTTTCAAAAAGATAGAATAGATGAATTAGAAAAACTTTATTTTTCTTTGAATAAAAACTCAGGTGACAACTTTTATATCGAAATTCAAAGACATGGTGACATACATGAAAAAAATTTTGAAAGTTTTAATCTTTCTTTTTCAAAAAAAATAAATGCCCCAATAATTGCGACTAATGAGGTTTATTATTTACACAAGGATATGAGTGAAGCACATGATGCATTACTTTGTATTGGTTCAAAAAACTACATTAATGATAAACAAAGACTTAGATTAACAGATAATCATTATCTTAAAAACGATGATGAAATGAAAAAAATATTCCATGATCTTCCAGAAGCATTAGAAAACAATTATAATTTACCTTTAAGATGTAGTTTTAGACCTGAATATTCTAAACCATTATTGCCTGATATAAACTCAAATAGTGATATCTCATCTAATGATCAATTAAAGAAAGATGCAAATGCGGGACTAACTCAAAAGTTTAAAGAAAGATTTGAGGGTGAAAATTTAAAAGGTGAAAAATTTTTGAAATATAAGAAAAGATTAGATCACGAAATTAATATTATATGTCAGATGAATTACTCTAGTTATTTTTTGATTGTATCTGATTACATCATATGGGCCAAAAAAAATAATATTCCAGTTGGACCAGGCAGGGGGTCTGGGGCTGGTTCATTAGTAGCATGGTGTCTACAAATTACTGATGTAGACCCAATTTATTTTAACTTAATTTTTGAAAGATTTTTAAATCCAGATCGTATTTCTATGCCAGATTTTGATATTGATTTTTGTGAGGAGAAACGTGATTTAGTTTTTGAATATCTTAACAAAAAATACAAAGACTCAGTAGCTCATATTATTACTTTCGGCAAATTAAAAGCTAGAATGGTTATTAGAGATGTCGGTAGGGTAATGGGCCTTCCGTACGGTTTTGTAGACAGTATTTGCAAAATGATTCCATTTGATCCTTCAAGACCAATGAGTTTAATTGAATGTATAAATTCAGAACCTAGATTGCAAAAAATTATAAGCGAGGATAAGAGAGTAGATAAACTTATTAAACTTTCACTTAAACTTGAAGGTTTAAATAGAAATTTTGCAACACATGCAGCTGGCGTAGTAATTGCTGACAAAAAGTTAATTGATTCCGTTCCGTTGTACAAAGATAGCTCATCCAATTTACTATTACCTTCTACTCAGTTTGATATGTATTCAGCTGAAAACTCTGGTCTTATTAAATTTGATTTCTTGGGTTTAAAAACACTTACTGTAATAAACAACACCATTAAACTACTAAATAAAAAAAAAATTGATTTTAATATCGAAAAAATTAATTATGAAGATCAAACAGTTTTTGACTTATTGTCTTCAGGTAAAACTGTTGGTTTGTTTCAACTTGAAAGTTCTGGAATGAGAGATGCTCTCACTCAAATGAAACCAAACAGATTAGAGGACATTATAGCATTAGTCGCTTTATATAGACCAGGTCCTATGAGCAATATTCCTATTTATAATGATTGCAAACATGGAAAAAGAGCACCAGACTACTTACATCCAAAATTGGAAAATATTTTAAAATCAACATATGGTGTAATTATTTACCAAGAACAAGTGATGCAAATTGCACAAGTCTTATCAGGTTTCACTGCAGGTGAAGCAGATATTTTAAGACGTGCTATGGGAAAAAAGAAGAGAGCAGAGTTAGAAAAACAGAAAGTTAGATTTATAGATGGTGCTTATCAAAATGGTATTCCAAAAGATGTAGCAGCAAGTATCTTTTTAAAAATCGAACCATTTGCTGAGTATGGTTTTAATAAAAGTCACGCAGCTGCTTATGCTATTATTGCTTACCAAACTGCATATTTAAAAACTCATTTTACCAATGAATTTTTTTCTGCATCAATGTCCATGGAAATGTCAAATCAAAAAAAATTAGGAGAGTTTTATGAAGAACTAAAAAGATTAAACATAAATATAATATCTCCTGATATAAATTTATGTAATACTGATTTTTATTCTGATACAAAAAATTTTTACTATGCTTTAGGAGCTTTAAAAAATGTTGGATACGAGGCAATTTCAAACATAGTTAAGGAAAGAGAAAAAAACGGAAAATTTAAATCCTTAAATGACTTTATAAAGAGAGTAAATCCGAAAGATATAAATAAACTTCAAATGGAGGCTCTTACAAAAGCAGGTGCATTTGATAATATTTTTAAAGATAGGAAATCAATTTTTGAATCAATACCTAATTTAATATCTAAATCAAAAAATATTTTTGAAAACAAGACCTTAAATCAAATCGATCTATTTGCTAACAGTGAAGAATATAATAATAGCGAGGTAGTAGATAATCTTGGTGAATGGAGTTTTCAGGAAAAAATGGCAAAAGAGTTTGAAACTGTTGGTTTTTTTATATCAGATCATCCACTTAATCAATACCAAGATATATTTAAGGAATTTAACATTCTTTCTTATAAAAATGTTAATGAAGATAAAGAAATTAGCGAGGGATCAGTTGCGGCAACTATTTTAAAAATTCAAGAAAAGAAAACGCAAAAGGGAACATCGTACGCAATAATTAAATTTTCTGATCAATCAAGTATATTTGAATTATTTGTTTTTTCTGACACGTTTGAATTAAATAGAAGTAAGATCAAAGAGGGAAATTCGGTAATTTTGACTATACAGAAAATTACAAAGCAAAATGAACCTCAATCTAACAGGCTAAATGTTAAAAAGATTATTTCATTGGACGATCTTATTAATAAACCGATTAGTTCAATAAGTTTTAAAGTTAAAAACGTTGATGAAGTAGATATGCTATCCAAAATGTTGAAAAAGGGTGGGGATGTTGAGGTAAACATAAATATTGTATCAAGTGATAAGGCCTATAAAGTAAAGCTTAAAGATAAGCGTTTTATCGATAGAAAAACTGTGAATCTCATAAAGATTCAAGGAATTTCAACAACAATTCATTGATTTATCTCTTGCCTTTAACTCAATAAATTAATAAAACGTTTCAAAAATACGC
The DNA here is from genome assembly GCA_902602575.1 of uncultured Pelagibacteraceae bacterium. GTDB lineage: Bacteria > Pseudomonadota > Alphaproteobacteria > Pelagibacterales > Pelagibacteraceae > Pelagibacter. Next base: position 18,049 of record CACKRX010000010.1, read on the forward strand.
ACAAAGCTCTTGGTTAATAACCTCCGGTCCTTTAATGGAAATAGCTTTGGTGGTACAACCGGGAAAAATTATGAAGATACCAAATTTATCAATACAACAACTTTTAGAGGCCGGCGTACATCTTGGTCATAAAACTCTAAGATGGAATCCAAAAATGAAAAAATATATTTTTGGCAAAAGAGACTCAGTTCACATAATTGATTTAACACAAACTCTCGAGCTTACCAATAAAGCTTTAGAAAAAATTTATGAAACTATTACAAATAATGGTAAAATTTTATTTATCTCAACAAAAAAACAAGCTTCAGAGGCTATTGCAGAGTTAGCAAAATCTACAGATCAATATTTTGTAAATTATCGATGGTTGGGAGGCATGTTGACCAACTGGGGTACAATATCAAATTCTATTAAAAAACTTCAAAAAATCAATACAGACTTAAAATCAGAAAATAGAGGATTTACAAAAAAGGAACTTTTAAAAATGAGCATTCAAAGAGATAAACTCCAAAGATCTTTAGGGGGTATATCTGATATGAAAAAAGTTCCTGATCTAGTTTTTATAATTGATACAAATTATGAGTCGCTTGCAATAAAAGAGTCTTTAAAATTAAATATTCCGATAATAGCTATACTTGATACGAATTCAGATCCAGAAGGTATCGACTTTCCGATTCCGGGCAATGATGATGCTAGGAGATCAATTGATTTATATTGTTCTTTAGTAAAAGAGACAATTAAT